>JBIKQS010000365.1:0-2632 GCA_044349575.1 Crocinitomicaceae bacterium | reverse complement strand
CAACTCACTTCCCAACTATGGTTAAATAGATACAATGGGGATGGTGATTTCTCAGATAAATATAACTGCGTTTTGACTGACTTGAGTGGAAATGTTTATCTAGGAGGGTATACAGTTACTGCCAACCAGCGAAAAGATTATTTACTAACAAAATACACGAGTGATGGAACCTTGAGTTGGTCAGTTACTTTTAATGGATCCGATAATAAAGATGATGAGATATTGTCAATGGCACTTGGGCTAAATAACCAAATAGTTGTAACAGGTTATGCGAAAGGAAATAATACAAATGATGATATTGTTACTATTTGCTACAATCAAAATGGTCAATTAATTTGGACAGCTATATATGATAACCTACTATACAGCCAAGATGATCAAGGAAATGATATTGCTGTTGATGCCTCAGGAAATGTCATAATCGCTGGACAAACTGATACAGACCCAAGTGAAACATCCAATGATGATTATGTAATTCTTTCCTATTCACCAACTGGTGTACAAAATTGGATTGCTTTTTTTGACGGTACAGCGAATTCAAAAGATCGCGCTCTAAAAGTTAAAATTGGAAATGCAAATTCAATTTACATAACCGGAAGAAGTGCCAATTTAGTTGACGATGATATTGTTACGCGAAAATACACTAGTTTAGGCGGATTAATTTGGACCCAAACCTACAATAATGGGATGGATGACAGGCCTGCAGATATGAAATTAGACGCCTCTGAAAATGTCTATATTTGTGGGTATAGCAATAATGGAATTAATGACGATATACTTGTTTTAAAATATTCGTCTCTAGGCGTAGATCAATGGACTGGCGGATTTGTTTTTAATGGAACAGGTGCTCAAAATGAATACGCTTTAGCCATGGCAGTTGATGCCAACGGGAATGTTTATGTTACCGGTAAAAGTGATAATGATCCGAACCTAACTCAAAATTTTGATTTCAAAACATTAAAAATTAACTCTTCAAAAATTTTACAATGGCAAGCGGATCACAATGGCTCAGGAAATGGAGAAGATGAAGCTTACTCTCTTGCACTACTTCCTTCTGGAGATGTTGTGATTACTGGAAAATCAGATTCAGACCTTAATAATTCAACGTCAAATTTTGACACCAAAACTATTTGTTATTCTGCTTCAACGGGAATACAAACTTGGATAAAATCCTTCGATGGCACAGCTGGAAAGGATGACGTTGGAAATCAAATTGCCATTGACAATTCTGGAAATATTTATGTTGCAGGAAGTTCACAAGATAATTTATCTGAATCAAATGCTTTGGCCGTTAAATATTCTTCAGCTGGTATTGAAAATTGGTCAAAACTCTACTCAGGAATGGGAGATAATACCGAAAATGTTAATGCGATGACTCTGGATGCTGCAGGAAATACCTATTTGGCAGGTTATACCTACAGCAGAAATAACCTCAAAGATATTTGTATCATTAAATTAAATCCTTTGGGTGATACGGTTTGGGTGAAAAAGTATAATGGAACGGACAATGGAAATGATGAAGCAAATGATATAAAAGTAGATGCTAGCGGAAATGTTTATATTACTGGTTTTGTTAAAGACTCCTTGACTGACTTTGATTTCATAACAATGAAATTGAATGCAAGTGGTAATGTGCTTTGGACAGCTCAATTCAACAATAACATAGTAAATGGTGAAGACAGAGCAAGTAAACTAGAAATTGATCCATCCGGAAATGTTTATGTTCTTGGATATTCGGATAGAAATCCAATTTTCCTTGTAAACGAGGATATAGTTTTAATTAAATACTCGAGTTCGGGTGTGCAACAATGGGTAAAACAATATAATGGGATTGGTAATGCTGCAGATATTCCTTTTGATCTCTGTTATTTGCCTTCAGGAAAAATCATCCTGACTGGAAGCACTAATAATACTGCAAACGAAGACATCGTAACAATAGCATTCAATACTTCAGGAACTCAACTTTGGCTTCAAACTTATGCGGGCATTGGTGATGGCAAGGACGAACCTGCAGAAATGGAATTTGACGCTAGTGAAAATATTTATATTGCCGGAAGAACTTCTAACGGTTTAAACAATGACGGTATTTTAATTAAATATAATTCCTCAGGAACCCTACTTTGGAGTTCAATTTTTGACAACAATACATGGAATGACAAGGGAATTTGTTTGGATATTTCATCAACGGGAACCATTTATTTCGCAGGAAGTACTGAAAGTCCGCTCACAAGTAATATTTTTATTCGTTCCATTTCATCATCAGGAGGAATAAACTGGAGCCAAATTGTTGACGGAGGATTTCTATTACGCGACGAAGTAAGTGACCTAAAAATTGATAATAACGGAGATATTGTTTTAGTAGGCCGTTCCGAAATCAATGATCCTGCAGGTATCAATTGGAATTATTTAACAACTAAGTTTTCACCCAGTGGAACTAACTATTGGAACAAATCTTATGATAACAACCTAGGTGCTGATGATGAAATAAATGTTTGTGAAATTGATGTCAACAATAACATTTATGTATCGGGACAAAGTATATCAACAACCGGACAAAAAGATATTGTAACAATAAAATATGATTCTCCGTTGAAGTTACATGAATTAACTGACAAACCTATTTCAGTTTATC
>JBIKQS010000077.1:0-9007 GCA_044349575.1 Crocinitomicaceae bacterium | reverse complement strand
TGCTGTGAATTTGAAACTTGAAATGAAAATTTCAGATGTTGAATACCAAGCAGATCTTTCTAAAGCGACATTCTATTACACGGCTGAAGGACGAGTAGATTTTCGTCAGCTGATAAAGGATATGGCGGATAAATTTAAGATCCGTGTTGAAATGCGTCAAATTGGTTCGCGCCAAGAAGCCTCTCGCTTAGGTGGAATTGGTTCTTGTGGAAGGGAATTGTGTTGCTCAACATGGCTTACAGATTTCAGAACTGTTTCTACTTCTGCTGCCCGTTACCAACAACTTTCATTAAACCCGCAAAAACTTGCAGGTCAATGCGGTAAATTAAAATGTTGTTTGAACTACGAGTTAGACATGTACATGGATGCAATTAAAGAGTTTCCTAAAGCTGATGTACGATTAAAATCTGAAAAAGGGAATGCATTTCATATAAAAACAGATGTATTCAAAAGACAAATGTGGTTTGCCTATGAAGGTGAAATGGGTTTAATTGCTTTATCTCCTGAAAAAGTGAAAGACATCATTAAGATGAATAAGGATGGTAAACTACCAAAAGATATTAAAGAATTTACTGCAGTTGTTGAAAAAGCTGAAAAAGTAGTTGAACCAGGTTATGAAAATGTTGTTGGACAAGATAGTTTGAATAGATTTGAAAATTCATTCAAAAAGAAGAAAAAGAAGAAAAAGCCATTTAGCGCAAACAACCCAAATAATCAACAACCACGCAAACCTAATCCAAACCAACAACCGAAATCATAGGATATGAAGTTTGTTTATTCCATAATTCTATTTCTTCTGCTAGTTTCTTGTGGAGACAATTCCATCGTGAATCAATCATACGAATTCGAAAATGAAACATGGAAAAAAAATTATAAACCACAATTTACCGTTGATATTAAAGATACGACGAAGTTGTACGATTTTCTTTTTGTGATTAGAACAAACACCTCGTATTCTTACAGTAATATGTGGTTATTCCTCCACTCTACTCCACCCAAAGGCAAAAAATCAAAAGAAGCACTTCAAGTGAAAATCGCTGATGAATCAGGTAAATGGATTGGAAATAAAACGGGCAGTTCTGTTGAACATTACGTTAAGTTTGCAAATCGAAAAATGCCTCAAGCGGGAAAATACACCTTTGTACTAGAACTTGCTACTGTTGAAAAGGAACTTAACGATGTACTTGACGTTTCATTCACTGTTCGTGAATCAGAAATAAATACCAAAAGTAAAAAGTAGATTACGTTAAGAATTTAATATTTCTCGTTAATCCCGTTATTTTAGTTCTTTTTACAGCACTGAGTTTGAAAAGTTGATTAAAAACCTCTTCATTTAACTCCTGCCAGTCATTGGATTTTAACTCAAGTAACATCGGATTCGGTTTAAATCTTGACTCATGCGTAATTTTAGAAAACCGATTCCACGGACAAACATCCTGACATACATCACATCCAAACATCCAATTGTCCATTTTTCCACTAAACTCCTTGGGTAGTAGTTCATCCTTGAGCTCAATTGTTAGATAGGAAATACACTTTGAACCATCTACAACATATGGTTGAACAATAGCATTTGTAGGACAAGCATCAATGCAACGGGTGCACGTACCGCAATAATCCTTCATAGGTCCATCCGGTTCAATTTCCAAATCAATAATAAGTTCTGCAATAAAGAAGAAACTTCCTTCTTTCGGATGTATGAGATTTGAATTTTTGCCAATCCAGCCCAAACCTGCTTTTTTCGCCCAAACTTTGTCCATAACCGGTGCAGAATCCACGAAGGCACGTCCCGAAATATCACCCACTTCTTCTTTGAGAAAAGTCAGTAAATCTTTCAATTTATCCTTAATGACATTATGATAATCTTCACCATATGCATATTTTGAAATTTTTGGACTCTCTCCGTTTTGTCGTTCTTCCGGAAAATAATTTAAGAGCAACGAAACAACTGTTTTTGCATTATCAACCAATAAGCGAGGATTGAGCCTTTTATCAAAATAATTGGCCATATAGCCCATTTTTCCATGGTGATTCAAGTTGAGCCATTTTTCCAATCGTGGAGCTTCCTCTTCTAAAAATTCAGCCTTAGAAAAGCCACAATAAAAGAAGCCCAACTCATTGGATTTTTGTAAAATAAGTTGTTTGATTTTTTGCGAATCCATTAAAATAATCCGCCTTGAGTCCAGCCAAGATCTTTCCCTAAATGTTTGAACGCTTTATCCGTAGCTTTTCTACCACGAGGTGTGCGCATTAAGAATCCTTCTTGTATTAGAAATGGCTCATAAACTTCTTCTAAGGTGCCTGCATTTTCACCAATCGCAGTAGCAATAGTTGTTAGCCCAACGGGACCTCCACTAAATTTATCGATTATTACTTTCAAAATTCGTATATCCATTTCATCCAATCCATTGGCATCCACATTCAACGCATTGAGTGCATATTCAGTGATTTCATCATCAATTTTACCCGATCCTTTAATTTGTGCAAAATCTCGCACTCTTCGCAAAAGGGCATTGGCAATTCTTGGTGTACCCCTACTTCTACTTGCTATTTTGTAAGCAGCATCTTCATCTATCGCAATATTTAACAATCCGGCTGATCGTTCAATAATCATCGTCAGTGTTTTTGCATCATAATATTCAAGACGAGAGTTTATGCCAAAACGAGCACGCAAAGGAGATGTAAGCAAACCTGAACGCGTTGTTGCGCCAATAAGTGTAAAAGGATTCAGATTTATTTGAATACTCCGCGCATTAGCACCCGAGTCGATTAATATATCAATTACGTAATCCTCCATTGCTGAATACAGATATTCTTCAACCACGGGACTCAAACGATGTATTTCATCAATGAAAAGCACGTCACCTTCACCTAAATTCGTGAGTAATCCTGCAAGATCACCCGGTTTATCTAGGACAGGACCACTAGTTACTTTAAAACCAACGCCAAGTTCATTTGCAATAATATTTGCCAACGTTGTTTTCCCCAATCCCGGAGGACCGTGCAACAATACGTGATCCAAAGGTTCATTTCTTAATTTAGCCGCTTTAACGAAAATTTCTAGATTTTGAACCACTGGATCTTGGCCCGAAAAATCAGTCAAATATTTGGGACGCAAGACTTTGTCATATTCTTGTTCGCCTGAATTTTGCGCTTCTTCCCGATAATCAAATGAATCTTCCATCTCTTACAAAGGTACAAAGAGTTTTAATACAGTTTGGATCAATACTATTTAAATGTAGTATTAAACACCTTCTTAGAAAAAGAGCATTGAATTGAATAGTAGTGAAATACCTTATTTCTCAAAATTTTATTTATACCCCCATCAAAATAAATTAAAAAAAATATAAAAAACTATTTATTTAGACATAATATGTAAAAATAAGCAGCTTTAATTATATCTAAAATACTATATTTGTATAAAATAAAGAGTTTTATGCCTAGAATTAGTCTTATTCCAACAGAAAAAATAGTTGAACGTCTTCGTTACGAAAACGCTTGGTGGGTGAACAAGGAAATACCTGAAGTATATAGAAAAATGGCGAAGCGTTTATATTTTAACTTGTTTTATCCTTTCGTCATAGAAAAAAATGTGCGTAGAGCTGTAGTTCTTATGGGACCTAGACGAGTAGGGAAAACAGTAATGCTATTTCATAGCATACAACAATTATTGATTGAGAATATTAATCCTCAAAAGGTTTTTTTTATTGGGATTGACAATCCTATTTACGTGAATTTGAGTTTAGAAGATTTATTATCTCTTTGTAAACAATCACTCAATCTGCCAGATTTAAACGGTTGTTACGTCTTTTTTGATGAAATTCAATACCTTAAGGATTGGGAACGTCATCTCAAGATTCTTGTTGACACTTTCCCTGAAACCCAATTTGTTGTTTCAGGTTCAGCAGCTGCAGCTTTAAAATGGCATAGCACAGAAAGTGGCGCCGGTAGATTTACCGATTTCATGCTTCCCCCATTGACGTTTCAAGAATACATTCATTTGAAAGGAATGAATCATCTCATTTATGATGGGGAAATCAGCTATGGTGAAAATCAAATTTCATATTGTCTTACTCATGATATTAAGGCTTTTAACAAAGAGTTTATTCACTATTTAAATTTTGGTGGTTATCCCGAAGTTGTAATGAGTGAGAAAATTCAAAGTGATATGGGAAGATATGTGAAGAATGACATAGTTGACAAAGTATTGTTGAGAGACTTGCCAAGTTTATATGGCATAAAAGACGTTCAAGAGTTAAATCGATTTTTTACCTATTTGGCATATAATACAGGTAATGAATTTTCGTATGAATCCATGAGCAAAGAAAGTGGGATACAAAAAGATACCTTAAAAAAGTACTTGGAATATTTGGAGGCCGCTTTCTTGATTAAATTGGTAAATAAAGTGGATGTAAATGCAAAACGACTAAAACGTGTAACGAGCTTTAAAGTCTATTTGACCAATCCATCATTACGAACAGCATTATTTTCTCCAATTAGCGAAACAGATAGTGAAATGGGAAATATGGTTGAAACAACTGTTTTATCACAATGGATGCATCGCGAAAAATTAGATTTAACTTATGCCAGATGGAAAGAAGGACGAAATGAAGGAGAAGTGGATTTAGTTTTGGTGGACGATAAAAAATATAAACCTATATGGGGAGTTGAAATAAAATGGAGTAATCGCTTTTTTGAAAAACCAACCGAATTAAAAAGTTTAATCCATTTTTGTAAAAGCAACCAATTTCAAAAGGCTTTAGTCACAACCATAGATCAATTAGGAACAAAAAATATAGCCGGCTTATTTTTATCATTTTTGCCTGCTTCCATTTATTGTTATAATATTGGTGACATTACGTTGAAAATGAAGAATAACAATTCCTATTAGACCCCAAACAAAACAAAGATAAATAAACACCAAAAACTATCTATATTTACAAAATAAGCTACAATAAGAAGTTTTAATTCTATCTAAAAATACATTTTTAGATAAATAAAGCATATTCTATTCAAATTAGATGGCAATCTGAAATTTTTAGATTTTAAGAAATTACTTGTTAACCTTTAAAAACCCTTCCCTCTTTTAATGCTAATTCATTTTTATTAGCCAATTGACCACAAGCCGCATCAATGTCTTTTCCTCTACTTCTACGGATATTTACAATCATGTTTTTTGATTCCAGAATTTGGGCAAATGCATTCACTTTTGCAGAATCTGCTTGTTGAAATTCACCATCATCAATGGGATTGTATTCAATAATATTGATCTTACATGGGACACATTTTGCAAAATTTGCAAGTTCATACGCATCCTCTGGTTGATCGTTGAAATCTTTGAAAATAATGTATTCAAAGGTAATTCTACTTCCCGTTTTCTCGTGAAAATACTGCATTGCATCTGACAGTTCTGCCAAATTATTGCTCTCATTGATTTCCATGATTTTATTACGTTTTTTATCGTTAGCTGCGTGAAGCGATAAAGCCAAATTAAAACGAACCTCATCATCACCCAGTTTACGAATCATTTTCGCTATTCCGGCTGTTGAAACCGTAATTCTACGAGGAGAAATACCCAATCCTTCAGGTGAACACAATATCTCAGTCGATCTAAGTACATTTTTATAGTTTAACAAAGGCTCACCCATTCCCATATAAACAATGTTCGTTAGTGGCCGTTGCTGATTCTCAAGTGACAGTTGATTGAGGTAAACTACTTGATCAACAATTTCACCTGGACTAAGATTCCGAAGTAGCTTCAATCGTCCAGTAGCACAAAATGTACAAGCTAGACTACATCCTACTTGAGATGATATACATGCAGTTGATCTCGTACTCGTTGGAATCATCACTCCTTCAATGACTTGAGCTTCACCAATAGAAAAAGCACATTTCACAGTGCCATCCTTACTCCTTTGCTGATCAGAAAGATGTATATGATCGATGAAAAAGTCATTTTCTAATGAGTTACGTAATCCTAAACTCAAATTAGACATTTCATCAAAATGTGATGCATTTTTTTTCCAAAGCCATTCAAAAATTTGCTTGGCGCGAAAGGTTTTTTCGGAAATACCAACTAAATAGTTTTGAATTTCAACCAACGAAAGATTGCGAATATTCTGCTTCGTGGTCGCATTCATAATGAATCCTGAAAAAAATTAACGATTGATCATGACAGGCATAACCAACATCAAAATATCTTCAGATGTGTTTTCAGGTGCATTTGGCATTAACAAACCAGCTTTACTCGGAATACTCATAGCTAATTGTACCTCAGGAGTATCAAGATTTGATAACATATCCATCAAAAAGCGAGAGTTGAAACCAATTTCCATATCATCACCATCGTAATGACACACCAATCGCTCACTTGCTTCATTTGAAAAATCTAAATCTTCTGCGGAAAGAAATAATTCCGAACCAGCAAGTTTCAATTTAATTTGATGCGTTGTTTTGTTTGAAAAGATTGAAACACGACGAATTGAGGAAAGGAATTGCAACCTGTCTATCGTTAATACATTTGGATTTTCTTTAGGAATAACAGCCTCATAATTAGGGTATTTACCGTCAATCAATCTACAAATCAAGGTAAGATCGTGAAACGTAAAAATGGCATTTGAATTATTATATTCAATGGTTAATTCTTCATCACCTCGAACATTTGATTTTAGGAGATTTAATGGTTTCTTTGGCAAGATGAAAGAAGCATTCCCGTCTGCAACAAAATCTTTTCTTGAATATCGAACAAGTTTATGAGCATCAGTAGCAACAAAAGTGATTTCTTGTTCAGAAAACTGGCAGAAAACACCACTCATCACAGGCCTTAGTTCGTCATTACCTGTTGCAAATAGCGTTTTATTGATAGCTCTCGATAATATTTCACCCGTTATTTTAACTGAACTTTTATTTTCTAATACAGGTAATTTAGGATATTCTTCGGCATTAAATCCAACCATTTTGGATTTCCCATTGTCATATCCAATCTCAATTCCGAAATCAGTCCCAACTCTGAAAGAACAAGGCTGATCGGGTAAACTTTTAAGTACGTCCAATATTAGTTTAGCAGGAATGGCAATTTTACCCGGCTCTTCAACTTGAACTTCTAAGTGAGTTATCATAGTTGTTTCCAAGTCTGAAGCCATTACTGTTAACTTATTTTCAGAAATCTCAAACAAAAAGTTATCCAAAATTGGCAAACTACTATTGCTATTGAGCACACCAGAAATGCTTTGTAGGTGACGCAACAATGTTGTACTAGATACTATGAAATTCATATAGTAAGAGGTGTTTTTTTATCGCCACGAAGATAATCACTTTAGTTGTATCTTAAACGATTTTATGAAATTTTATTAAACCCTCAAAGTTTATAAACCCAACAAAGATTCAACGGACGATTTTGACACGAAATGATAGTTCATCTTGGCTGTCTCAAAAATGGATAATGCCAATTGCCGATGTTCAGGTGTTTCATTCAATGCGCCATAGATGGGCAAGAGATATTTCCTTCTTCCTACTTGCGTTATGAATTGTTCCATTGGTAAAAAAGCGGGTTTGTAATCACTACGTATTGCCAAAACGTACCATTCAGTCATAACCTCTGAATTCCCCCATCGCGAAAAATTCATGTAGGCATCAGCCAAAGCCATTTTTTCAGGATCCATTTTTTTAGGCAACGATCGAATAAATTCCATCCATTCCTGAGTCGAATAATCAGAACGTTTTAATTGTTTCGTTACACGCTTTTTTCGCCACGATTTTGGGATTGGCTCGTAGGTGGTTTTGGGTTCAAAAATATCATTTCCAGTAGCAAATTCTTTGGCCAACTTTTGCATTTCCTTGAAACGCTTAGAGTTTACTTTGACGCAATTTTTTGGAATCCAAGGTTGATAAATCCATTCATCAAAATCGAATTTTATCTTATTGGGTTCGAGCAATTCTTCCTTCAAATACTCAACGAATTTCTCGGTACTTACTGTTTGAAAGGCGAACGTACTAAAATAGTTTGTTAAAAATACATCCATCTTTTCTCTTCCAACCAACTCTTCCAATGTTTTAAGAAAGAATGCTCCTTTAATATACGCGACTTGAGTTAGTCCATCACCAGGATTTCGGTTTTTTAAATCCAATTTCAAATGTGTATCTGAAAGTTTGTTTTCTCGTTTGAACATTTTAATCTCCTCCTTCAATTCACCAAACTCTATCAAGGCAAGCATATCGGAATATTCCTCATCCTCGAGTTCCTCCATAATTCGATGCTCAAAATAAACGGTAAATCCTTCATTCAACCAGAAGTCATTCCAGGTTCTATTTGTCACTAAATTTCCCGACCACGAATGCGCAAGTTCATGAGCAACAACTGAAACCAAACTTTTATCTCCGGCAATTACCGTTGGATTAACAAAAGTTAAACAAGGATTTTCCATTCCGCCATAGGGAAAAGAATAAGGCATTATTAATAAATCGTATTTTCCCCAGCGGTATGGACCATATAATTTTTCAGCAACATCAATCATTTTTGGTAAATCATCAAACTCTTTTCGAGCTTGGCTCAATAGTTCTGGCTCAGAATAAACCCCGCATTTTTTTGAAATCGATCGATATTCAAAATCACCAACCGACAGCGCGATTAAATAACTTGGAATTCGTTGTTTCATTTCAAACTTATAGAGCCCATCCGTATTTTTCTCAGTTGGGTTGGATGCACTCATCAAGGCCATTAACTCTTTCGGAACTTTAACACTTGCAGAATAAGTAAATCTATTTATCGGAGAATCTTGAAGAGGAATCCAAGTTCGGGTCAAAATTGGTTGACCTTGCGTATACAACATCGGGTGAACTTTCCCTTGCGTTTGTATCGGTTCTAACCAATCTAACGCCTCAGTTTTGGAAGTGGTTTGGTAGTAAATGTTAACAAATCTTTCCGGTTTTTTAAGCGCAACAATCAAAGGTTGACCAAGAATAGAATCTTTGTCCCAAGCCCCTATAACAAACTCTAATTCCTTTTCGT
>JBIKQS010000364.1:0-2644 GCA_044349575.1 Crocinitomicaceae bacterium | reverse complement strand
AAACAGTATTAATTCAAGAGTTGATTAACAATATTGCAAAAGGTCACGGTGGTTTGTCCGTATTTGCTGGTGTTGGTGAAAGAACGCGTGAAGGAAATGACTTACTTCGTGAGATGTTAGAGTCTGGAATTATCAAATATGGTAAAGACTTCATGCATTCTATGGAAGAAGGCGGATGGGATCTTTCCAAAATTGATTTAGAAGAAATGAAAGAGTCAAAAGCTACTTTCGTATTTGGACAAATGAATGAGCCTCCAGGAGCTCGTGCACGTGTTGCCTTATCTGGTTTAACAGTAGCTGAATATTTCCGTGATGGATCAGGCGATGGACAAGGAAAAGACATTCTTTTCTTCGTTGATAATATCTTCCGATTCACACAAGCTGGTTCTGAAGTATCTGCCTTACTTGGTCGTATGCCATCAGCGGTAGGTTACCAGCCAACATTGGCCTCAGAAATGGGAGCGATGCAGGAACGTATCACATCAACTAAAAATGGTTCAATTACATCTGTACAAGCTGTTTATGTACCTGCAGATGACTTAACTGACCCTGCTCCAGCAAACACTTTTGCTCACTTGGATGCAACAACGGTACTTTCAAGAAAAATTTCTGAATTAGGAATTTATCCTGCGGTAGATCCTTTGGATTCAACTTCTCGAATCTTAACACCTGAAATTGTAGGAGAAGAACACTACAATTGCGCTCAACGTGTTAAAAACACCTTACAACGTTATAAAGAATTACAGGATATCATTGCCATTCTTGGTATGGATGAGTTATCTGAAGAAGATAAATTGGTGGTGCACAGAGCACGTCGTGTTCAACGTTTCCTATCACAACCATTCCACGTAGCAGAGCAGTTTACAGGTATTCCAGGAGTTCTTGTAGATATCAAAGATACTATCAAGGCATTCAACGCAATATTAGACGGTGAGTACGATAAATATCCAGAGGCTGCATTCAACCTTAAAGGAGGTATTGAAGATGTGATTGCTGCTGGAGAGAAAATGTTAATGGAAGCATAAGATGTTAGTTGTTGATATATTAACACCAGAAGCAAACGTTTTTAGCGGTGAGGTGATTTCTGTAACTTTACCGGGCTTAGATGGTACTTTTCAAGTGTTGACTAACCATGCTCCTGTTATCTCAGCGCTGAAGCCGGGAACAATGAAAGTGGAATTATCTAATCCGTTTGATTCAGAGCAATTTAAAAGTAAACTCATTTCAACTACTGGTGATTCAAAAAAAATTGAAATTACGATTAACGGTGGGGTAGCTGAATTAACCAATAATAAAATGATTGTTCTTGCTGAATAATTAGATCCTTATAAAAAGAATAAAGGGGAGTTTTTAATTCCCCTTTTTTTATTCACTGTAATGAAGTAAACCAAAAGTTTAAGACCATTACTTATCCAACTTCAAAAACTCTTCAAATGAAAGAATTACCGGAGCTTGAACGGTCTTGTTCTTAACCAATTCTTTCTCAAAAGCTTTGATTGAGCTCGACTTAATTTTTTCAAAAGTAGCTCTTGCCATATCAAAATCCTTTTTCAAAGAAGCTATATTTTCTAATTGGGTTGAAGATGGAGCTCCATAATAAGAGGCAATTGTACCGTAAATATCATTCAGCTTTTCCTTCAATTCTGGTTCTGCAGCCCCAACATAGTTGTCACCGGTTGTTACAACAACTGTCTTTCGTAAAGCATCAAGCTCTTCACCCAATTTAGAAACAGTTTTGTTAGGCGCACTATTTTTCTTTAGGAACTCTTCAGTTTTCTCATCCCAAAGATCTATCTGATAAACAAAATAGGCTAAGTCCTGAATGATATCAAAAAGTTCTTTCGTAACCTTTTGTTGTTCTGTTCTTTCAGCCAAAGTAAAGCTTGATGTTGGATCGTATTGAACCTCTATTTCTTTTTCAAATACTTCATTTCCTTTCGTGATTTTCACTTTGTATTTACCCGCTTTAACCGTTGGTGCACCTGCGAAAAATAAACCTTTTCCTTTTGCTACCTTCGGTGCTAAGCTATTGAATCCCCAAGAAATTGTATTAATCCCTTTTTGTTTTCCTGCCTCAAGTTTTGTTATTAAACTTCCATTCAAGTCAACAATTTCCGCAGTCATTTTGCCAAAAGTATGTCTTTTAGGAAGGAAGTATGAAATTTGAGCATCTGAATTTGGGTTATCCCCTACAAATTGATTGGAAAGTGCTGTTCCACCAAAATTGCTTTTCTCACTAATCGTGAAAGGTTTGGTATCAAAGAACGTGAGGTTTGATTTTAATAATCCTTCATTTATATTTCTTAACGGTGTGATGTCGTCAATTATAATTATTCCACGACCATGTGTTGCTGCTACCAAAGCATTTTTCTCAGGTTGTAATTCCAAATAATGTACGGCTACTTTTGGAAAATTATTCGTAAACGGCGACCAATTTTTTCCTCCGTTTAAGGTAACATACAATCCATTTTCAGCCCCAACGAAAAGTAAATTTGGATTTTTATAATCTTCTTGAATGTTTCGAACAAAAGAAGTTATTTCAGAAGTCGTAATAGAAACCCACGTTTGGCCAAAATCAGTTGTTTTATACACATACGGATTGTAATCATTGGTCGTATGTCCTTCAAAAACAGCATAAGCAATT
>JBIKQS010000363.1:0-2646 GCA_044349575.1 Crocinitomicaceae bacterium | reverse complement strand
TTACATCAATAATTTTTAATGTGATAGCGATTTTATTCCCTAATAAATCCAAACTTCCACACATTACGTAATCAGTATTTAGAGAATTTCCCAATTTCACCAAACAATTTTGACCAAAACAATTTGCAGAATATTCTGAATTCGCTTTAATTACATCAGCCATATCAAACTCATCGTATACTTTGTATTTGTTGAGTTTAATTAATTCTAATCTCATCATTCGAGCAGCTGATTCCGCTTTTACTGACAAAGATGTAACATTTGGATTTGCAACCGCAATTGTTTGATTCGGTTCTGTTGTTTGAGCGATGAATTTTGAACTAACTAATACAGTTAGTAAGACAAAAAAGAAACTTTGTGTTTTCATATTTTTTAATTTTTATGATACAAAGTTGTTGCAAAAAATGAAAGTAGAGAAACTGTTATTTGAAAGAACGAAATTAACATTTGCGAATATCGCAACTAAAGAGGTTTTTATTCAAAAGCTAAATCAGCTTCAATTCGTGTTTTAAAAGATCGAATCATTTTCTCCAAATCATAGAAATAATTATTTCGCTCCTTTTCGTTTACTTGGCTAATCAAACTCGAGTTTGCTAATTGTTTATCCAGTATTTGTTTGGTGTCTGCCACATAGTTTTCATCTGTTGTATGCAAGTAATTCATGATATTATGGGAAATAAATAATCCTTTGGTCTCATTTGTCTCGTAAAAAAAGGTTGCTTCAGAATTAATGGTTTCATTGATATACATTTCAAATGAGTTGCCATCAGCAGGTGCGGAGGTACCGTAAATAAATTTTTTACCAACTTTTGCCTGTTCTTTTAAATGCTCCACAAATAGCAAGGCTCTTTCGCAAAGAAAAACCGCGTAGGTTGGATCATCAAATAGGTGAGCCTTGTAGTAATACCATACTTGTCGCATAAATCCACGCATCAGTTCTTGGTCATAGATTTCGACGGTTGGTATTTGATTATAAAGTTGTAAAATTTCTTTACCTAACTCAAAAACTCGATCCGGGGTTTTTTCGTGTACAAATTTTTGATTGGCATAATCTGACATTTGTAAATGTGTTTTGGCCCAAAAAAATAAGCGAAAACGCACGAGCTGTGGGAAATTAAAAAGTTGAAAAAACTGCACGTTGTTTATTGCTAGTAAAATCTTGGGATTTGAAAATGACTTCAGGTGGGCAAAACGATCTCTTATACCTTCCAAATAAGTTATCAAACTAAAGTCATACGTATTTAGCGGTGGGAAATCGAACATGGCTTTCCCTGTTCCTACTTCTGCTAGTTTGTCAAAAGAAATAGAAAAATGTTTACATATTTTTTGAATTTCGCTTGCACTCAATGGCGTTTCATTCCGATACCTCCGATAAACGGCATCAGGACTGATATGCAATACTTCAGATAATGCATTTCCTAGTGAATCTTGATTTCCTAATTTGAATTTAATTTCTTGAAAAATGAGACTTTGAATAGTTGTTTTCATTGAGCTTTAAAATTTATAAAACCAGGTGCACATGGGGATTGGCAGTGAATTATTCTCACCTTGATCAAATAAGGCAACGCCCGCCAACGACACTTGAAACGCTTTATTTTCTTTTAGTTGAAAGCGCATACCTGGCATTAAAAACAGGGCAAATACCTCTTCATTTATGGTGACCTTTTGTTGATAAACTCCATTTGAAAAATTAGGTGGTGTAGCTTCCTTTATTACCTCAACATTTCCAAATCGATTAGAGCGATCAGCATTAAAGAACATACCAAACATAGAATCAAAAATAAAACTGGCCTTTGCACCAACTTGTGCAATAGCCGCCAACGAAATTATGGGTCCTTGCAGCAATATCTTTGAAGAATACGACTTGTATTTGTAATAAAATGAATATCCGTCAGTTGAACTGTATGTTCCGGGTTCCACTAGCATTCTATTGTTCAAATTTCGATTGAAGTTCGATAAATATCCATAACCTGCACTAAAAGTAATGTTATTTTTCCGATCTCCATATGTTACGTTCGCAAAATGTAATCCCCCATATCCCTCAAAACTGTTAAAATATCCGGATGTTCCTATCAAGGATCCAATGGAAAAATTGATTTTTTCATTCTCAGTTGGGATTGTATATTTCACAGCAAAAACCAATGGACTAGCTAACCAGGTTGACATAATGCCAATATTAAGGTGATTGGTCACTGCAAAATGAACTTCTGGACCATATAAGTTCAGCATCGTATAATTTTCTCCTTTGGTTATTGGTAAGGCATTGGTTGTAAAAGCATGTCTTGTTGTAAATGGTCCTGAAGCATGGTATTCGCCTCGTACAACTGTCTTTTTATCATTTATTAGCGTAATGCTTTTTACATCTGCTTTGGGAATATAAATTTTCCCTAATGTTTCGGTTTGTATCAGAATTTCTCTGCCATCATCCGATAGAATTTTCCCGATATATTCAGTACCATTAGTTTTAGTAATTACATAGGTATTGGTGTCACCGGGTTGATGAGTTGGTTGTTGTGCAAGGGCATGTCCAATACCCGCTAAAAAAAGTAAAAGAAGTAAATTTGTTTTCATATTTAAGTAATTGATTTATAGTAGTTTATTTGAAAAAATATTTTTTGGAATCTTCAAAGTAAAACTAGTGGAAAG
>JBIKQS010000362.1:0-2659 GCA_044349575.1 Crocinitomicaceae bacterium | reverse complement strand
ATCATACACAGGCATGAGTTGTTTACTTACAGCCAAAGTCAATGGATGTAATCGAGTACCTGATCCACCAGCTAAAATGATTCCTTTCATAGATACATTTCTTTAAAATTATGAATTTGGAGTAGATTCTGTTTTCTGCATGTCATCACCATCTTTATCTGTAGTTAATTGCAAGGAAGACCAGTCAATATCAAAATCCTCGTCATATGCATCAAAATAAGGCTCTTTGAAAGATTTTATATTGATAAATCTATCAAGTGTTAATAATAAAGAAGGGAGCACAATTAGATTTGTAATCATAGCAACAAGTAATGTTACAGAGATTAACAAACCTAGTGCTTGAGTTCCTCCAAATTGTGAGAACAGGAAAACGGAGAAGCCACAATATAAAACGATAGATGTATAAAACATTCCTAAACCTGATTCTTTAATTGCAATTAATACACATTCTTTTAGATTCCATTTTTGTGATTTCAATTCTTGTCGATATTTCGCCAAATAATGTATCGTATCATCCACAGAAATACCAAAAGCAATACTAAATACTAAGAGCGTCGATGGCTTTAACGGAACACCAAAATATCCCATAATACCTCCAGTAATTACAAGCGGTATTAAATTGGGTATCATAGAAATAAGTACCATTCTCCAAGATCTAAATAAAAGTGCCATGAGAACTGCAATAGAAATGATGGCAAAGGCTAAACTTGAAAATAGATTATTCACCAAATGTCTTGTACCGTCTGCAGCAACTACTGAAGTACCTGTAAATGTTGTTTCAAAATATTGATTATCAATTGATTTTCTTAGTTTCTGAAGGAAATCTGGCTTTTGAAAATAACTTTGAAGCAAACGTTCATTCGTGTCTAATTGCGTTTCAAGATCAGGGTTGTTTTTTGTTATAATTGAAACGTATTCATTTCGAATTTCATTGTAATTCATCATGATTGTATCAATGTACTTTTTATTTCCTTTTTCGATTAGTCCATAATATTTTTCCCATTGTGGTTTATCTGGATTTAAAACAGCATCGATTTTCTTTTTCCAGATATCTCTGTAATTCAATATTTCAAAAGAACCAAGATCTTTCACTTGACATCGAATTCTTAAGATAGTTGAGTTAGTATCAACCAATTCTTTCATCGACATACCTTGATTAGATGGATTATTGAGATTAAACTGATCAACGTATTTTTTAATTCTACCCTTTTCACTGTTGGCAAAGAGCGTGTAACTTAATGTGTCATTACCATAATAAGACATATTGACAAACTTCACTAAATCGACAACAGAGATTGATTTCGAGAAAAGTGTATCTTTATTTATCAATTGTTGAACTGAATCAACTTTTTCGAGTGTTGTATTATTTGTTGCGCTAAAAAGCCTTCCTTTCTTTCTATAGTTGATGATTATTTCAAAAGGAATAGAACCACCAAAATTATTTTCAAGAAATTGCATATCCTTTTTCAGTGGATCATTATCAGGTAGATCGCTTGTTAAATTACCAGTTGTTTTAATTTTAGAAACACCGTAAAACCCAATAGCAACAAGAATGATACTCACACCATAGACCCATTTTCTTTTGTATTGGGTTATATGAAGAACTGAACTAATAATTCCACGAGCAAATTTTCGATCTAAATGTTTTAAATGTCTTTCCTTCGGTTGTGGCGTAAATGAACTAATGATAGGTAGAATTGTAATTGATAAAACAAAGACCATCATTATATTAATCGGAGCAGCGATTCCAAATTCGATTAATTTTTCAGAATTGGTAAACATAAAGGTTCCAAATCCAAGTGCAGTGGTGAAATTAGTCAAAAATGTTGCAGTTCCTATCTTTTGTATTACGCGTGAAAGTGCCTTTATTTTATTCCCGTGTTCTTTTACTTCTTGGTGAAATTTGGTTAAAAGAAACACACAATTTGGAACACCTATTACAATCATTAAAGGCGGAATTAAAGCCATTAACGGAGAGAGTCGATATTCTAAGAAGCCGATTACTCCCATTGCCCAGATAACGGCGATGGCAACAACTGTTAAAGAAATTCCGACAACACGAAAAGATCGGAAGAAAATGTAAAGTAATACGGATGTTACAAATAAAGAAAGCCCGATAAATAAGAACATTTCTTGATGGACCCTTGTTCCAATAATGATTTTTAAATAGGGTAATCCTGCAATGTGAATTTTACCAAAATGTGGTTCATAGGTACGCGCAAGATTTTCAATTTTATAGATCAATCCCCATTTACTTTTATCTCTCATTACTTCATTGTTGATTCGAATCATCATCAATGAAACATTGGTTTTTCCGTTAAAAAGTAAATCTTTAAACGCGGGATTACTTCTAATTTGTTGTTTTACAGAATCAATTGAACGCTTGTCATCGTATATTTTATCCAATTTAAAGCGTTCGTTAACGGTATCATTTTGCAAAGAATACAAAGTTGCTTCAGACTCTCTACCCTCTACCCCATCCATACCGAGAATTGAATCTCCTAGCTCTTTCCACTTTTTAAAATTCTTTTTGGTGTACAGCGAGTCTGTTTGTATTGCAATTACCATTGTATTGCCATCTTCTCCAAATCTTTTTTTGAACGCTTCGTAATTTATAGCCGTTTCACTGTCTTTTGGTAAGGCTATTCCATACCTGTTC
>JBIKQS010000360.1:0-2661 GCA_044349575.1 Crocinitomicaceae bacterium | reverse complement strand
TTTGAAAATAAAGATTCAATGAGTCAAGTTATAGGCTTTTCGGGATACCAGACAGCCGTTTCGAAATTTGGATTTGCAGTTATTATACAAGTTTTTTCATTAATTATTCTTTTCTTCTTCAAACTGTTTTTAGCACTAGAATTATCATTCAGTAATGAAAAATTAAATGCCAATTTGAATTGTATTTATTTGTGTTTAGCAATTTTTTTAATTCTATATTCTCTTTTTCTTGTCGTTCAGATGACAATAAATATCTATACCATTAGTCAAATGAACCACAGTGTTTATTTTAGTGAGTGTGTTAAAGAATTCCTTGAGGAAAAGCGAAAGAAAGAAGAATTAGAAAGACCTGTTTAAATTAAAAATTTGAATACAAAGATTAGTTTCATTTTTTAACGGAATTTTTATAAAGAAAATCGAACTTATATTATCTGAGTTCATCTTACGATAGATAATTTTTATATTTGATATAAACAGATTTTAATTCAAGGAATTTTCACCAAGTTCAGCAGAAGGAGTGGAGAATGGAGAATATCAATCACTAATCCGTTTGTCCCAATCCCATAAAGCTTCGGTTTTCCAACTATCAGGAAAGCCCATTGCTTTTAGATCAATCATAGGATACTTGTTGAACAAGCGATTTAGTTTTTGTTGAAAGGTATGTTTTGGATTTACTGAATTTAATAAGTAAATAATCATGGATAATACGAAATACGTTTTCTTATTGAAATACTGCTTTTTACCATTTTCATCGGTGTAATACGTTGAATTTAAGAATGGATTTCTTGGATTATTTGGAATCTGTGCTCGTATTCCGTACAATCTATTCCATAACCGAGAATGGTGTGCACAGACATTTCTAATGTAAACTAATGCATGAATCCATGAAGCAAATGTTGAATCGTCTAATCCAAAATGACTTGCAATTTGCCTTTTTGTTAATCCGGGGTTTAAATTTGAATATAAATTGGACAAATTTCCAAAAGAAGAAATTTCTAACATCATCCAACTTGGAGGCATTGGATTTGAGTATTTCGATTTGAATGATTGGATAAATTCTTCATCGCTTTTTGTATATTCATTTTTCAATTTTTCAATTGACTTTTCAAACTTGTAATTGTTTTTAAAATTCTTTGATTCGGTATACCAAAAAGCTCCCTTGTTATGCGATAATTGATAAATTAATTGTGCCCTAATTCCTATTTCAATTTTTTCGATTTCATTTAATATCAAGCTTCTTATTTCTCGATCAAAACAATAAATTTTAAATGCATGGTTGAAAGTTGAACCATCTTTGAATTGATGAGAAGATTTTGGCTCTGAAAGAAAAGGGTGCCAATAGCCACTCATTCTGTAATAACTGATGTTTTTTAATATGTGACAAGCCTTTTCATGAGATTCAATTATCAATCCTCTTGATTGTAGTCGGGAAATTTGTTCTGAATAAGTAAGAGGTGGCTTATCGTAATTTAAATCAGACATTGGGATAAAAAAAAAAGTCCACCCTGAGCGCGCTGGTCTGATGGGAAGCGGGGTGAACATGTTGATGCAAATGTAGTTCATAATTTTTATTCACAAAATATTTTAACAATAATATTTTATTAAAATTGTTTCAAATTTTTGATTTATCAAATCTATATAAGACTTTTAAGAGGGATCAGAATACGCGATATTGGTATTAATTCTTGAATAGGATTTTAAATACTGAGTGACTTTAAGAGGTTGATTAAACTCAACTGTGGATGACAGTCGGATTTGTCGGCACGGAAGGAGACGTGTGTCCAGATGCCGGGAGTGCCATCGAGGGCTTGGGTGTTTAGCTTCCACATGTCGGGTTGGTAGGTCTTGGGAATGGCGTATCGCTCGCATAAATACTCTAGTAGGAATCGTAAGGATTCGAGTTGCTCGTCTTTGTATTTATGGAAAAATCGATGACCTCGCCATTGCATACCGTAGTCAATTACTTCTTCTTTGGGAACTTCTCGGTTGAAGGTGGAAAAGTACCTTCCGCCTTTTTCGATTAATGCTCCCCAATTGCAGATTTCAATTCCAATGGACTGCTGGTTTAATTTGGTGTTATTGTAATTGCGCGTTCCTAAATGATGCGCCCAATGTGCTGAACTGAAACATTGGTATATATTTCCTTCTCCATCGATAACGAAGGCTGTGGCTACTCGTACCGGGGTATAGCCCCACCCGCTGATGACGTTCTGCGCATTGGATCCACTGACGGTATGGTGCAAGACAATCTGCTTTTTGGGATGCACTTCGGGATAGTATTGTGCTTTGGTTAATGGGAATTGAATGAGGTCTTTGATGTTCATGATTTCATTTTTAGTTAATTATTTTTTATTCTTTTAAAGGTTGGTCACCCCTCTCGATCTCCCCTCAAGGGGAGAAGGATTGGTAGGCTTTTGTCTTACTTTCTGTGATGGCAGACAGGTAAGGGGAAAATATGTTATTCTTTTGGCTTGACCCAAAAGAATCAAAAGGTCAAGGCTGAATCGTTTTCTTGGTTTGCGGTTATTATTTTCTTTTTTCATGCTTGATTCTTGCAAACCATTTTTCAATCTTTCTCTCATTGGATGGTTGCGGATGATCCTTCGGCTTTCCTTACCATTTACCAATTCGAGTACAGCTTGAAAAACCGAAAACGATAAG
>JBIKQS010000361.1:0-2661 GCA_044349575.1 Crocinitomicaceae bacterium | reverse complement strand
GTCAATTTATTCCTTAATCAATACGTTTCCATACCTTTTAAATCAAACTGAATAAACTTTTTGGGGTCTATGCGTTCACCTTCCTTCTCGATTTCGTAATGTAAATGAGGCCCGGTTGATCTGCCTGTACTTCCCACCAACCCGATTAAATCACCTTTTTTAACCTCGTCACCTTCTTTGATTTTAAATCCGCTTAAATGGGCATATCTGGAAACAAAACCATAGCCATGCTCTATGACAATGCAATTTCCATAACCATCTTCAGAGCTTGAAATTCTAATGACTTTTCCAGATCCAGCCGCATATACCTTTGTTCCTGTTGGTGCAGCAATATCTATTCCTTTGTGCATTTTCATGGTAGAATCAATAGGATCCTTTCTCATTCCAAATCCAGAACCAACGCGATCAAAATCAGATACATAAATTGGACAAACGGCAGGAATTGATGACATCATGGTTTCTTTGTCACGAGCAACGGACAAAAAAGTATTTAAAAATTTGTTTTGAATTGCTAACTTCTTGGTAACATAATTGGTTCGGTGTTCTAATTCTCCAAAAAGAGTAGCTCCTTTGTAGTTGGTTTTGGGGAAAGGCTTAATTATAAAAGCTTCATTTTGAGGTGAATCTTCTATATCAACAACCGCATTGAATAAGGATTTGTGGGAAATATCAAAAGTATCCAAATGATTTTCAACTAAGGAAAGAGCATCATCTAACTTTTTCGCTAATACCAATTGACTTTCCAGCTGTTTTTTTAAATCACTTTCTACACGATGCAGCTCCTCCATTTTGTTACTGTAATAAAGTTGCGTAACAAAAAATGTCATACTCAATGAAAGAGGAAACAATGCTATTTTTAGAAACTTTTTGGGAAATTTAATTCTAGGTGTTGATGTTTGATCTATTTGATTTTCCATGTATAAATATGTGCGGAAAATCGTACGAACATTTTTCAATCATGTTACGTTTACTAGCGTTTCATAGCACGATCCATCTCGCGTTTATCGTCTTTTTCCTTCAAATCATCACGTTTGTCGTGAAGTTTTTTACCGCGAGCACAACCAATTTGAACTTTCAACCAACCTTTTTCGGAAAGAAATAGTTTCAGCGGTATCATAGTGTTCCCCTTCACTTTTAGAAACTTTTCAATACGACTAAGTTCTTTTTTGTTTAAGAGTAGCTTGCGATCACCCCTTGTTTTGTGGGTATAAAAAGATGCATTTTCATACGGTGCAATGTACATATTTCTTATCCATAATTCACCTTCAGCAATCACACAATATGCTTCCATAATACTTGCCTTCCCACTTCGAATACTTTTGATTTCTGTACCGGCCAATACAATACCCGAAGTAAATTCTTCTTCGATAAAATACTCAAAACGAGCACGCTTATTTTTGATATTGATTTCGTTGGAGGACACTTAATTAGTTAATGAAACAAAAGTAAGAACAAAAGAGTATAAATATTCAAAAATCACTTATGAATTCAATATATTTTGTTTCACAATTCATAACCTTCTTTAGAAAGACGGAAAACCAGAAAACAAGAACTGCATGGGTTAGATGGAGAGATATTGTACAAGAAGTATATCGAGAAAAATACAATCAAAGTAAAATTAAATTAGTAATAAACTCAGGAACAGCAGATTACAAAAAATTACTTTCATTTGAAAATACTCAAGATTTAATTAATGAGTACAATGAAGATGAAAAAATTGAAATAATTCAACTAATATCCTTATTTCTTCAATTACTAAAGGACGAAAAGGAGGTAATTTTTGCCACCAAACTAGAAAACCAATTTCTAGCCTTCGTTCAAGAAATTAATGATGACAGTTTAAAATTAGTCCATTCAACAGTTGAACAATGGATTACAAACAAAGCTGAGGATAAATTTTATTTTAAAGTAAAACTAGATGGCACGTTAACAATCGTTTTTTTTGATTTTTTCATTCGTTGGATTAGTCTCTGGTTATATAAAAATGAAAGTGACCATGATCTATTTGGTTCTGAAGCATTTTTTACAATTAGTCAATTTATATTTATACCCTTTAGTGTATTAGCCATCGCCTATTTTCGCGATAAACGCATTGAAAAGAAAACAAATTTCATTTTTAGCCAATTGGGTAGAACTGATTTAAAAATTATAAATCACCACAGTCCTTGGAATTATTTAATGAGCTTTTTAGTGCTAATTATCGGCATTTTAGTTTCAATCATAACGATGGAAATTACGCCAGAAGATTATGGTCTAGTTTTACCAATTTTTATCTTTTTCTACGGATCTTATTTGTTAATTATTTTATCTTTTTTTTCAAAAAAGAAACCGTCAATTGCTCAGATTATCTATCAATTGGATAAAATCAATACAAACCAAGTAAAATCCAACCTCGATCATCATGAAAATGATGAAGAAATTGTGGAACTTGAAGTTAGTCTTAGATCAGCAAACGACAAGATGGAAGCATATGTATTGGAAGCCGCTTTGTTTGGTGCACTTGCCTTTAGTGGCTTTTTACAGTTGATTTCATCCAACAATGTTTCCATAAAAACTTTGGGACTTTTTTCTGAAAATATTTTTAAAATGTTTGAAGGTCTCGTTCAATTTTCTTGGAATTCTACCTTCAGTCCGTTAACTTTTTTGTTGAGTACTGAAGGA
>JBIKQS010000076.1:0-9095 GCA_044349575.1 Crocinitomicaceae bacterium | reverse complement strand
CCTTAATGAATGTGGCTTTGGGTACCAGCACAATGATTTTCAGTACCTGGTCTTTGATTACCCGAAAACCCGATAAAACAAGGAATGTATCGTGGAATGTAGGTGCATTTCCTACGAATAGAAATCAACTAAATGTAGCGTTTTCGTTTCGGAAATCGTTTTAAAAAATCAAGAATGAAAAAGATAAATCTATCAACCATTTTAATCATGGTTGTGGTATTTTGTGTTCAAACAATTCGTACACAAGTCACACTCGATCACAATAATGTTTCCGCAACAATTTCGTCGAGCGGCACATTTTTCAATAATTTTAATGCCGGATTAGCCGGTTACGAAATACCAAAAGGTTCAGGTTTTACGTCAATTTTTGGGGCACAATTTGTTTTTGGAGCCAAAGACGTAAATGATTCTATCTATATTACTTCTGGAGGTTATCCAAATAATCCAACGGATATTTTTTCAGGTCCAATTTCTGGAGATTATACGGATAGCGCATATATCAATCGTTGGAAAGACAAAGAATGGAAAATCTGTAAGGACGACATTGACCAATTTAGATTGTGGTGGCTATGCAACAATGGACAATTGACATCTGGTTGCGATACCGTTACTGCTCCAAATCAAGAAGCGCTTAATGTGATCTACGATTGGCCGGCGCATGGTAATGTAAGCGTCGGAGAAAGTTATTGGCTTGCTCCTTTTTACGATTTCAATTCAGATGGTCATTACAACCCAGATGATGGCGATTATCCATTAATAAAAGGATGTTGTGCCACTTATATGATTCAAAACGATGCAGCAGGTTCACACACCTATTCAAATACACAAGATTCTATGGGAATTGAAGTGCATACGATGATTTACCAATACAATACAGCCGATGAAATAAACGATGCTACTTTTATTGATGTAACGGTTTACAATCGAGGGTTAGTGAATTACTATTTGTTCAAAATGGGACTCTTGGTTGATGCTGATCTCGGATATTATGCAGATGATTATTTTGGTTGTGATTCCTCAAAGAACACGATGTTTTTCTACAACGCGGATAATAATGATGAAAACAATTATGGATTAAATCCCCCTGCATTAGGCATTATTTCGCTTGATCAACCAATGGCATCGTTTCAAAACCCCGGGATTGTAAATGGAACTCCATCCGAACGTAAACAAAAATATTGGAACCAATTCAATGGCTTGAAGACAGATGGAACGTCTTATGTGCATCCGAATGGTTATCCTACCAATTATGTTTTTTCAGGAGATCCAACAGTTCCAACAGATTGGACTGCAGCAGCAACAGGTTTTCCTTCAGGTGATTGCCGAGGTTTAATGATGTCGCCATCCATCTATTTGGCAAACGGTCAATCTGTTTCAAATTCGTATGCGATTGTTTACGAACGTTCCGGTGGTAATCACCTGGAGAATGCCTCAACTTTACTCAATCGCGTTCCTTTTTATCTGAATACGATTCAAACGAATTTGGAAGATCAATGCCAAGATGCATTTTTAGGAATTGACGAAGCCTTTGTTGAAGAAAATGGTTTTATTCTTTTTCCCAATCCGGCAAGCGAATATTTGGAGTTTAGTGCTCCTTCAGGAGAATTGAATGGAAATCTAGAAATTGTGGATTTAGCTGGAAATGTGGTTCGAAAGGAATCTGTTGTACATCAAACTTCAGTTAATTTGAATATAAAAGATTTACATTCAGGTATCTATTTCATACGTTATCAAGATAAAATCCGTAAATTTCAATCCAAATGGGTAAAACTGGATTAACATATTTGCTTTTTTCGGTAGTTCAAATTCTTGGATCGTTCGGATTTGGGCAGACTTGGCAATCGATTTCCAAAATAGGAACCTTTGAAACAGCACCATACCGGCAATTTAGTATTGATCCGTATCGAAACAATATTTGGTTTGTTAATGACACGAAAGTTTCTGTTTTGGAAAATTCAGGCGCTATTCATCTTTTTACTTCTTCTGAACTAGGTACTCTTTGGATGAATGATATGCTCAAATTTACATTCACTCCGACAGAAATTTATTACAACAAAAATTTGTATGGATTTCACTCGTTTACGAACTATAGTTCAGTCCTGATAGACTCAAGCTTTTGTGATTATTTTAATTTGACCAGTAACTATGACACAGTTTATGTTACAATGGCCAATCAAACAGGATTTAGAAAATTCTATAACTCAACAACTGAAATATATGGCATGAACTATGCTGAGATTGATGCAAAAGGCTCTTTTATTTACGGAAATAACGGAAGTTCGGTTGTTTATAAATATGAACCGTCTTCCAATACTTCCACTATCTTAAATTCAGACCCACAATATCTTTGGACAATTTTTCACGATACAAAATACTCTAGAAAATCAGATACATTATTCGTCGCCGGGAAAAAAGGAATCAGTTATGCCTATAACTATGATTTTTTAGATACAATCACTCCAAACAACACCATCAATATGCCAAGTCCAAATGTTTTGGAAATTGAATTTGATGATAAAGACAGTTTGTGGGCCGTTTTTGGTGATGTAAATGATACGCCATTTGCCCTTGCTAAATTAGAGGGTAACACATGGACCAATCGCTTTGATAATTCCAATTCCCCGATTGATTTTTCCAACTTTTATGGCTTAGAAATAGATACACTTGGTAACCTTTGGGTAGCAGATCTAAACTATTTACACACGTTCCTTACTCCTAATAGTCCGACTTGGTTAGGACTACATGACAACGGAAAAACAAATCAAATTAAGCTATTTCCAAATCCTGCAACAAAAACCATACACCTCGAAGGGATTTCAGAAGAAGATCAAGTAATTGTTTTTGATTTTCAGGGCAACAAGTGTCCAATACAACGAAATGGAAATAACCTTAACATCGAATCATTACCCCGTGGATTATATTTAATTTTCGTTAATACTAAATATGGTTACTTTTGCCATCGTTTAATAAAACAATAAATAAAATGAAAAATAAACTACTGGCATCCTTCTTTTCTATGCTAATATCCTTTTCTCTTTTGAGTCAAATAGAATCAAGTAAACCAACAATCTATATAAAATCACCTGAATCTAAAATCTACAAATATCAAAAAGGATTGGGTATTGAAACGTTTTATCAGTACACAAATGGAATTGGGCTCGGGGGAATAATCGGGGGTAATATCGGACATAATTCGAAACCAAACTATGCAGCTGGAATTTACACCGATGTTTTTTTCTTAGATAAACCAATCATTGGCCCACGGGTGAAATTCACATACAACTATGTTGGGATTTTTGGCGTTAGTGTCAACTTTAGCGACTATTTCAGAGATGGAATGCATGACTTTCGTGTTGGACTTGACTTGAATTTTTCTGCTTATGGTTTCATGACTTTTTTCATTGGCTATGGTATGAAATTTTCTGAAAACAGCTTTGATGAATTAACGCAATTTAAAGTGGGTCTTAATCTCAGTTTGGTGAATAACAGGGAGTAATGATTTGTAAAGTAATTTAAGTTGTGTTTTAGTCAAAAAAAGGTTTCGACCATCCCCTGAAAATCACATTTAACGGAAAAAAAATCCGAAAAAGCCTTTATAGTGGAAAGATAGTTATGGAATTTCCTTTAATTGAAAACAACCAACTCATCGACGTTTCTTCATTGAAAAGAGGAATTTATTTATTACAAGTTGGGGAGTCGATTAAAAGAATTATTATTGAATAATTTTTGCAGAATTTATTTCGAATAAGCCAAATCCAAAAATCCAGTCATCTAGAAAATTAACAAAAAACAATCCTATTTATCCCAATGATTTAAGGGTAAACCCCTAAATTTTGATAACAGCACAATTTAAAGTTAAATAATTATATTTTTGCTAAAGATGTGAAATAAAAATGTAAAATGATGAAAAAACAAATAGTATTATTTATTCTTTTAACAGTAACTTTTCTTTCAAATGCTCAACATCATTGGAAAAAATTAAATGCGGGATCTGAATATAATATAGCTTTAAGATCAGATGGAACGCTGTGGTCATGGGGTTTTAATGGAAATGGGCAATTGGGTATTGGTGATAATACAGCATTCGATTTTCCTGTTCAAGTTGGAACAGCAACCGATTGGTCGGATATTGCATGTGGTAGTTTTCATGTATTGGCGCTAAAAACTGATGGAACTTTATGGGCTTGGGGATTAAATAGTAATGGCCAACTTGGAATTTCAAACAATACCAGTCAAAATTCACCGGTACAAGTAGGAAACGAAACAACTTGGAGTAAGATTGAAGCAGGACTCGGTCATAGCGCGGCAATTAAAACGGATGGCTCTTTATGGGCGTGGGGAAATAATTTTTTCGGACAATTAGGAGATGGAACAACAATGGATGCTAATGCTCCTGTTCAAATTGGAACAGACACCGATTGGAAACAACTTTCTTTGGGTGGAGCGCATACCCTTGGGCTGAAAACTGATGGTAGCTTGTATGGCTGGGGTTTTAACGGCAGTGGTCAACTCGGAAATAATACAACATCAGATACGCTTACTCCTGCAAAAATTGGAAACGATTTCTGGAAGTCAATTTCGGCAGGCTATCTATTCTCTTGTGGAATAAAAACAGATGGTTCAGCCTGGTCTTGGGGTTTTAATGGGAATGCTCAATTAGGCTTGGGTGATACACAAAGTCGTTCGACTCCAACGCAACTTGGCGCTGGCTTTGACTGGGAGAGGATTTATGCAGGCTCAAGCTTTGTTTATGCGTCTTGGACAGATCAATCGGTTTGGTCTTGGGGTTTTAATGGATTTGGACAATTGTCTATAGGAACAACTCAACAACAAAGCTATCCGACATCAATTTCATCAAGTGAACAATATAAAACGATTGCATTAGCAAAAGGATCAGACGACGGAACAACATTATACGGTCATCACGCAGTTGCGATTTCTGCCGATAGCTTAACAATTTGTTCGGTTGGAGCAAATTACCAAGGACAATTAGGCATTGGCTCTACAACAGCACGTTATGCGTTTGAATGTGATATTTTTTCCTTAGCAGCTATTTCAGAGAAACAAGAAAATAGAATAAATATCTATCCAAATCCTACTTCAGAAGAATTCACAATTTCCTTGTCTGAGAACATTGATAATATGGAATGTATTTTATCTGATAATACAGGAAAAGAAGTGAAGCGATTTATGGTTATTGGAGGTGAGAATTTGGTAGATATATCAGGGTTGGAAAGTGGAATTTATTTAATTCAAATCGACTCTCAAATTAGTAAACTAATTAAAAACTAGCATATGAAAAAAATCATCTTTCTCTCCCTAACGGCAATAACCCTAAGCAGCTGCAACCCAATCATTAAAAAATTATACGGAATCAAAAAACCGGATATTGAAAATCGTGAATCGATTACCAAAAAAGCCCACAAATTTGGGTTAGACACCACGAATATTGTTTCCGTAAGTAGTGCTGATTTTCCGTACATTATGAAAAGAGTGAGTGTGCCAAATGCAAGTATCTATGACGCGCAAGGAAAATACGTTGAATACCGCCTTACCGACACATCATGCAACAAAGGCTTGTTTGATTTTATTCCTAATTTGAATCTAAATACTGCCTACAACAAACCCGATAGTTTAAGTCTTCAACAACAATGGCCGAAATACAGAGACTTAAACGGAAACAAATTATCACTACCCGAACCGGCCGATTTTTACGTTCTTATTTACTGGAACGTTTGGACAGGGAAATTGAACAGAGATCACGTAAAAATTTGGGAAGATTTAGCCCGCGCAAATAAAAACTGCCGTGTCAAAGTAATCAAAGTGAATCTCGACATCCAAGATCACTGGGAACAAGCAGAAAAAGAAAAATGGCGCAAGGCGTTTAGGAAGAGGTAAATGAAGGAAATTTAATCCTATGAAAATAATCATCCAGATTTCTATTCTCCTGCTAATAGGTAATTTGAATGCTCAAATCTCATTTTACATTCGCCCAACTGTGAATATGAAAACCAATCAGGGAAACATTTTTGGATCATGGAGAACATCTCCAATCTATTCAACAATGACAAATCAATATTTTTCGATTAGTAATGACAAGATATTTTTTGATAACGGGGTTGATCTGGGCATTCACTTAGGTGTAAAATTCCGAGAAAACCATTTTTTTGAACTCGGTTTTTCAGGAGATCATGCAGGAATAAAAACTCAGGCAAGCAAACATGAGTGGTCAATTGACCCTTATACAACAGATCCAAGTCTTCAAATCGTTAGGCGAGGTGGAAATCATAATCAGGTCTCAATCTTAGGTCCATTTAATAGATTTTCATTTAATTACAACAACTTATTTTGGAAGAACAATTCGAAAACCATTCAAGTAAGAGGAGTTGTAGGATTTGGTTCATTAAATAGTCCTAATGTAAACCGAAAAGCCGGAACCTACATAACCAATGAAATACCTGTTTTTACCATTGGAGAATTAGATTCCAATATTTACAATTCTCAATATATAATTACTTCTACGCGTGCATGGAGAAATTCTTTCTACCTTAACGCCGGTTTAGGTTTCGACTTTTACACGAAAAAAAAGCATAACTATTTATTCTCATTCGACCTTTTTTACTTGCAAGGAACAAGAAACATTCAGGTTGACCATCACAGAATCAAAATAAATGACAATGGCACGGACGTCAATTTTTTATATACGTTTTCAAGCAGAGGGTCAGGAATTTATTTTACCTTATCTAGACGATTGCAGGTTTATCCGTGGGGTAAGAAAAAACTCAATTAATAAAATTATTTCAAATGCGACTATTAACTAGATTATTCATTTTTCTTTCACCTTTAGGGTTGAATGCACAAACCTCATTTTATATTCGCCCAACTGTAAATATGAAAACGCAACAAAGCTTTTTTGGCAACAATAGAGCCTCTGAAAATTATTCTGAATATTCAAATAACTATTTCACTTTTCGCAATGACCGATATTTTTTTGACCGCAACACAATTAATTTTGGATTAAATGCTGGAGTTGAATACAAAAAGAAGCACTTTTTTGAATTTGGTTATTCCATTGATAATTCGGGTGTTGCTGTTGGCGTGAAGGCTCAATCGTACATGAACAACTTCCAAGATACGGAAGGATTATTTTATAATTCTGCTGGTTCAACATACAGTCAAACAGGTTCTTCATTTTCAAGAATTTCATTTAGCTACAGTACCGTTTTTTATAAGAATCGTAATAATACTTTTAATGGAAGATTACTTGGAGGAATAGGGTTATTTCATAATACATCGGTGAATAGGAAAAAAAATATTTATGATGTTAATTACGAATCACATTTTACTAATGGTCAAATTGCAGAAGATGTATTTATTACTGAACACTATTCAAGGATTTCTAATTATTGGAAAAATTCATTGTACTTAAATTTTGGTTTTGGGGGAGATTTTTACACGAAAAAAAATCATAAATATCTCTTCTCATTTGATTTGTCTTATCTACAAGGAACAAGGTCAATTCAGATTGATGATAATTTTATCAGTGTTCAAGATCAAGGTGATGTACTCGATTTTCACTATCGTGTTAGTAGCAGAGGATCTGGAATCTACTTTTCCTTATCACGTAGATTTCAAGTTTACCCGTGGAAGAGCTGTAAAAAAATCAATGGAATTTAGCTATTACTGAACTACTATTCTTCCAAAAAGAACAACATCTGTATTAAAAGCAATTTCTTTTTTTTTGGTAAAGTAAAGAACAATTTTTTAGTATATATACTAATTAACATTTTCAATTCCATCTTCAAAAAACAAGCGAAATTCGTTTCTCAGAAAGCTTTTCAAGAAATACACGCCAAAAATAGAAATGTTAAAAAATAAAACTTGTATAAACTCGTTTTCATTTTTACCGTAATTTAGTTCAGACAAACCATTCAATATGAAATATTTAGTTTCGATACTTCTGATCCTATTCACTACTATGATTTCTACTTCGTGCTCAAAAGCAAAGACACATAAGGTGAAGGTTAAATTCACGAATCTTACCGGACATGATTTAACAAATCTAAAAATCGGAAACGAACGCATCGGGAAATTGGCTGCAAACGAAACAACAGATTATGTATTATTCAAAGAATTTAATTTCGATTCCGGTTGGCCATTTGAATCGATTCACGCTAAAATTAATGGAGTAGAAATCTGCGATTATAATTTTAGTTATTGTGGTACCGAACGATCAACTGTTGAGGAAGGAACCTACGAAATGGAAATCCAAAAGATTGATCACATAGATAAAAGTTTTCTTATGCTGAGGTTTAAATGACCACCTTAATTGTATATCATCTAACGATTTAATCTCAATTCAGTTTGCTACATTTACCAAATACACTATTTTTAGTACACAATAAACAAACACGGGACTAAAAGCACCACATCAATCATTGGAAATAGTATCATTTCTATTCTAGTTTATTTATCTTATTTCCGCTTGAAACTTGTTGCAACTACACTAGTAAAAAAATCATAAATAATTTGGAGAATGTTACCTAATTAGGTAACTTTGTAATGAGCTTAAATTAGAATGATCAAATGGATAATGAATTTCGGAGAAAAATTGTCTACTATGAAAATCATTATTTAGAATTTTTTGAGACGTTAACACCTGATGTTCAAAAGAAGTTCAACTGGACATTGCAACTAATCTCAACTGTTGATAGAGTGCCAGAGAAATATTTTAAACATCTTTCAAATTCTTCCGGAATTTATGAAATACGAGTTGAATATAGCTCAAATATTTACAGAGTTTTCTGTTTTTTCGATAAGGGAAATTTAATAATGTTAACGAATGGATTTCAAAAGAAAACACAAAAGACTCCCAAAGGCGAACTTGAATTGGCGGAAAAACTTAAAAAACAATATTTCGATGAAAAAAATGGAAAATAAATTGAAATCCTTTACTGATCACCTCGATGAGCAGTATGGTAAAAGAGGTACAAAAGCAAGAGAAAAATATGAAGAAGAATTTGAAGCATTTAAATTAGGCGTTATGATTCAAGAGCTTCGTAAAGAAAAAGGTATGACACAGGAAGAACTTGCTC
>JBIKQS010000359.1:0-2672 GCA_044349575.1 Crocinitomicaceae bacterium | reverse complement strand
AACGTTTAATGGATGAACAGCGCAGAGTTTCAACCATTTGTTATGATCAAAAAACGGCCGGGTTTGATTATTTGAGCGAAACTGGTGATGATGAAATTTTAGCTGAAGATGAAATTAACTGGATATCCTACAAACAAAGCTACTTTACTTCTATTCTTCGACCAGAAAAACCAATTCTAAAAAACGGAACCAAGATGACAGTTCGTAATTTTGGTGAAACAGAGCGAAAATATGAAAGCCACATTAAAAGCTTTAATTCCACTTTTGTTCTTGGAACTATACAAGGGGGTGAAACTAATTTTAAAACACAACGCTAAGCGCCACTGGTCATAATTACGATGAAATTCTCAATTTCGGTTGGGGACTTTTCCGTTGGATAAACGTATATGCCGTTCAACCCATCTTTTCGTTTCTTGTAAATAATGGAATTGGCGTTGGTATAGCAATTTTACTTTTAACTCTTATTCTTAAACTCATTTTAATGCCGATTCAATGGAAGATGTTTACTTCTTCTGTCAAAATGAGGATTCTAAAACCTGAAATTGACGAATTAAATGCCAAGTTTCCGAACAAGGAAGATTCCATGAAGAAGCAAATGGAAATGATGAACTTATACAAAGAATCTGGCGCAAGTCCTTTGGCGGGTTGTGTACCTATGCTTATTCAGATGCCCATTCTACTTGCTGTTTTCCGTTTCTTTCCGGCAGCATTTGAATTACGTCAACAATCATTTTTGTGGGCCGAGGATTTATCATCGTTTGATTCAATTTACAATCTTGGATTTTCGATTCCATTATATGGTGACCACGTAAGTTTGTTTACTTTGTTGATGTCAGCGGTAACGCTACTCTATACTTTTATGAATAGTGGTAACATGCAACAACCCCAACAACCGGGAATGCCAAATATGAAAGTTATCATGTATATTTTTCCAGTAATGATGATTTTCTTTTTCAATAATTATTCGGCTGGTTTAAGTTATTACTACTTCATTTCAACATTAATTTCAATTTTAATCATGCTTGCCATCAAGTATTTCTTTGTAGACGAAGAGAAATTGAAATTAAAAATGGCCGCAAAGAAGGCAAAAAGTACTGAAAACGGAGGAAAGGAAAAGAAAAAATCTCGTTTTCAAGAGAAATTAGAAGAAATGCAGCGTAAGCAACAAGAAATGTTAAAAAACAAGAAAAAATAAGTTATGAAATTCTTTATTGACACAGCAAATCTAAACGAAATAAAAGAAGCCAATGACATGGGGATTTTGGATGGAGTTACCACCAACCCATCACTTATGGCAAAGGAAGGAATAACAGGTGCACAAAACATCTTAGATCATTATGTAGCTATTTGCAACATAGTAGATGGCCCAGTGAGCGCGGAGGTAATTGCAACTGATTATGAGGGAATGGTAAGAGAAGGTGAACAATTGGCCGCATTACACAAAAACATCGTGGTGAAAATACCGATGATTGCTGAAGGAATTAAAGCTATTAAGTATTTTTCCGGAAAAGGTATAAAAACAAATTGCACCTTGATTTTTTCTGCTGGACAAGCTTTATTGGCTGCAAAAGCTGGAGCAACATATATTTCTCCTTTTCTTGGTCGTTTGGATGATGTTTCAACAGATGGCATAGCGTTGATTGAACAAATTAGAACTATTTACGATAATTACGTTTTTGAAACAGAAATTTTAGCCGCATCTGTTCGTCATCCAATGCACATCATTCACTGTGCTGAAATTGGTGCTGATGTAATGACGGGGCCATTAAATGCCATCAAAGCATTGGCTAAACATCCTTTGACTGACTTAGGTCTTCAGCAATTTTTAGCGGATTACGCAAAAGGAAATCAATAAAACATGTTATCCAAAGAAGAACGAAAAGAACGCAACGAAAAGTTCTGGTCGACCTTCAAAGAGGTAATGCGAAAAACACAATCTTCTTCTGGCAGAAGAATAAATTGGGCAACCTACCCTACTCAAATAAATCACTTTTACCTGAGATTAGTTTGCGATGGAAAATTAACTGCCATGTGTTTAGATTTACAATTTAAAGATGATGGTGTACGAGCAATTGTTTGGGAGCAACTCGGAGAATTGAAAATGGTTATGGAATCTGTTATGACTCAAAAAGGAATATGGCTGGAGTCATTAGAAACAACTGAAGGTTTAATCATTAATCGTATTCAATGGGAATTGCCTGATAAAAACTTTTATACTGATGAAGATTGGCCTGAAATTCATGCTTTTTTCAAAAAGCGCTTGGTTGAATTTGATGCATTTTATCAGGAATTTAAAGATATATTAATTCTTTTGGTTGAATAACCGTATTTTTGTTTTTATGAATAGACTTTTTTTCGGAATCTTATTGCTTTTTATTTGTTTTCAAACTGTTGGACAAATTACACTTCTTTCTACTGATTTTCAGTCGGGAATCCCAACAAGTTATACCCTTTTGGATAATGATGGCAACACACCTTTTTCTACAATGACTCCATTTATTGGTCAAGAATCATGGATTTCAATGGAAGATCCTGATAGTTCACTCAACCTTGTTGCTGCATCTACTTCCTATTTTGAAACAGCAGATTCTGCTGATCGTTGGTTAATTACGCCACAAATTACACTTTCTACTTTTGGTAATTTTATTTCATGGAATGCAAAATCTCACGAT
>JBIKQS010000358.1:0-2681 GCA_044349575.1 Crocinitomicaceae bacterium | reverse complement strand
CTAATTCCTTTTCATTCCCTTTGTCACCGTATGTAATTTTCTGAATTTGAAGATGTTTAACATCAAAAATAACCGTGTCAGAAGTGTGTTTACCAAAATCATGACGGGCAACACCATAAATTGTTTTATTCTTAAAATTCACATCCAAATCAAGATGAAGATGCTTGGTACTAACCTGATCAACATTCGCATAGCTGTGATCATCCTTTTGAGTATCAATCCAATTTGTTGCTTTTTTCTTAGGTAGAATAGGATTTTGGCTGCAAGAAAACCCTACCGCCATCACTATTGTATAATTCAATATCCTCCTCAAAATCATGGTTTGCTAAATTAATCTAATTCTGGTTAACCAAAAAATCTACTTTTCATTGAAGATTTTAGGGTGAATGGAACTCAAATACTCTTGCTCCCACTGACCAGGACAAGGAAGTAAATGAAATTTAGCAGACAAGTATTTGGCATCCATCAGTGTTGAATATCCGAAAAACGAAAAAATTTCACGCGAATCAATAAGAATCTCGTCTATCTCCAGCCAATTTCTTGAATCGATATAGGTTATGCGATCATCCTTTGGCAAAGAAGCAAGTGCAGAAGTCTTTCCAATAACAATTTGATCCATTTCGTGGTTGGCATTTAACACAAAGTACTCGTGCAAATAGTTCAAATAATTACCCGGACCACTTAACAATAATACGGATTGATTCTTTTTCTGATTCCCTAAGGAAAACCTATTATTTTCAAATCGAGACAACCAACCGATGTATTCGAAATTGGGATGATTAGGGTAATGTGAAAGTTTTCCCGAAAGTCGATTTATAGGTTCATCAACAATCCAAACAGCATCAAATTGTTTCATCCAACGTAAATGGAAATAGTGAAAGAGGTTGTAAACACCCCGCAGAGGTAGATGAATTTGATGAGTAACAAAAATCGATGCACAATTTGAACTTTTAAACCCATACCTATGATCAGCAATTACCAAATCAATTGAGAGTGCTTTTGTGGTTTTATTTACCCATTTCGTCTCAAAATTTAGAAACTTTTTTAACTTCCATTTTTGGTGCCAAATTGCCTGAATAAAGGAATTGTATTTTTCAAATTCGAAAGGATAACCGGGTAATTCAATCGTCTGAATTGCAGGAAAATATATTTTAAATACCTTCAATTGATCAGGGTCGCCGGCAACATAAATTACGTTGTTTTGACTCTCAAGTTTTCGAATAAGGCCAATTGATCTTGAGACATGACCCATTCCCCAATTCAAACAAGAAAGCAAGATTTTTTTATGTTGAACTTCCGAAAGTTTCATTCAAATTCAAAGCTAATCAAAAGATAAATAGTGTGAAAAAAATCATGAATTTTAATCGGATTGAAAGTTGATTAATTTCTTTGATTAACTTTAAGGCTTAAATTGAAAATAGAATAGTTATGTCAGATTACAACGAATTTAGAAAATATGCTACCAAACACATGGGAATCAATAGTATTTCTATGGAACATTACATCGAATCTTCATTGACACCATATATTATTGAAGAACGACCATTGAATATGACACAAATGGACGTTTTTTCGCGTTTAATGATGGATCGAATCATCTTTTTGGGAACAGGTATTAATGATCAAGTAGCCAATATTATAAATGCTCAATTACTTTTTCTAGAGTCAGTTGATGCAAAAAAAGATATACAGATTTATTTGAATTCACCAGGAGGTTCCGTATATGCAGGACTTGGAATATATGATACTATGCAGTATATCCGTCCTGATGTAGCAACAATTTGTACAGGAATGGCTGCATCAATGGGTGCAGTTTTATTGTGTGCAGGTGCTGACGGAAAAAGATCTGCATTGAAACATTCACGTGTTATGATTCACCAACCATTAGGAGGTGCTCAAGGACAGGCTTCTGACATCGAAATCACTGCCCGAGAAATCCAAAAACTTAAAAAAGAACTTTACGACATCATTGCAATACACAGTAAACAAGATTACGAGAAAGTGTGGGCTGATTCTGACAGAGATTATTGGATGACTTCTGAAGAAGCGAAAGATTACGGAATGGTTGACGAGGTTTTATTAAGAAATCCGAAGTAATAGAAATAACTATAATTAGATGGCAAAAAAGGAAACCAACTGTTCATTCTGCGGATCTCACCGGTCAGATGTGAATATGTTGATTGCAGGTGTTTCAGGACATATTTGTGATTCTTGTGCTGTACAAGCAGAAAAAATCGTTAGTGATGAAATGAAATTCAAAACAGGTGCATCACCAAAATCAGATAACAACAAACCTACTGAATCATTTAAAAACAGAAAACCCTTAGAAATTAAAAATTTCTTGGATGAATATGTGATTGGACAAGATGAAGCAAAAAAAGTATTGTCTGTAGCTGTTTACAATCATTACAAAAGGATAAATAATCCAACCAAAATAGATGATGTAGAAATTGAAAAATCAAACATCATGTTGGTTGGTCGAACTGGAACTGGGAAAACTTTATTAGCGAAGACAATTGCAAAATTGTTAAATGTTCCCTTTTGCATGGCAGACGCAACGGTGTTAACAGAAGCTGGATACGTTGGAGAAGATGTAGAAAGTATTTTGTCTAGGTTGCTTCAAGCATCGGATTATAATGTTGAGAATGCACAACGAGGAATCGTTTTCATTGATGAGGTTG
>JBIKQS010000357.1:0-2689 GCA_044349575.1 Crocinitomicaceae bacterium | reverse complement strand
ATGTTGCAGTTTTGGATGGTGGATTTAGCAATGTAGATAAAATAGAGGCATTTCATCACCTTAGATCAACCAAACGTATTTTGGGAACATGGGATTTTGCTTCAAATGAGCAAGAAGTTTATGGCGATGGTGAACACGGCACTATGGTTTTAGGTTGCATGGCAGGTTTTGTTGAAAATTCATTTATCGGTACAGCTCCCTTAGCATCTTACTGGTTATTTCGAACGGAAGATGGTGCTACGGAAACGGTTACAGAGGAGTACAATTGGATTTCTGCAGCTGAAGTTGCCGATAGCGCAGGAGTTGATATTATTAATAGTTCACTGGGTTATACAACTTTTGATAAAGGAAAAGGAAGTTATTCCTACAAGGACATGAATGGAAAAACTGCAATAATCTCTCGTGGAGCAGACAAAGCAGTTGAAAAAGGTATTTTGGTTGTCAATAGTGCAGGAAACTCTGGAAATGATAAATGGAAATACATTGGTGCTCCTGCAGATGCCGAAAAAGTGTTCTCAATAGGCGCAATCACTCAAACGAAAGAGAGAGCAAGGTTTAGTTCTTTTGGTCCTACTTCAGACGGGCGAATAAAGCCAAACGTTAGTGCATTAGGATACAATTCATCCGTTATTAATTCTGCTGGGTCAGTTGCTGAGGCAAGCGGAACGTCTTTTTCTAGCCCAATTATGTGTGGTGCCATTGCTTGTCTTATGAATAAACACCGTTTTGTTCGTCCGGAAATAGTAATGAATGCCATTCAACTTTCTGGAAGTAAGGCGGAGAAACCTGCCAATGATCTTGGTTATGGAATTCCGGATTTTTGGAAAGCTACTCAAATTTTATCTGGAAAGAAATAGTAGATTTGATACTACCTTTTCTTCTATTGACTCCACTTAATTGGCAAGACTCGATAATAAGTTGTTGAATGTTTATTCTGACAACAAACTGATTTTCTGAAACATCTGTAAATGTCTAAAGAAATTACTTTTCAAGCACAAAATTTTCGATATCGATAAATACCCCACCTCGACTCTGAACTTCTTCCTCAATTGAGCAATCATCAATACCACCAGTCTGCAGTTTACCTCGCAAGACTACTTTTTTCTTATGTAATGTTGTAGCAGGAGGCAATATTTTATCGCAATCTTTAATAAAAAAAGTACCACTTTTTGTTTTCAAAAAAATTTCATGCCTGTCCTCATGAATTATTCCTTTTTTATCAGTGAAAGGTTTAACCAAAAAACATCCCTTAAAGTCTGCTGATTGTGCTATACTAGTTGATATACAGCTTATTGAAAACAACATAAAACCTAAAATATTATTCAATTTCATAGCAAAACTTTATTTTAAATTTACAAAAAAATAAAACTCCACATCTGATAACGCGAAAGGAATTTATTTTTAGCAAATCAAGTGTTTTTTTTAGGTTTCTCGTATCTTTGATACAAATCAATTTTAAGTATTTTGAAATTCGAATTATCACCATCTGAAATTGTGTCCAAATCACCCCAAATTGATAAGGTTGGGGTTGAGGAACGCGTAGCTCGCTTCCAAACACGAAGTATAAAAAATGAATCTAAAATGCAAGGCCTAAAAATGGCTTTGAGCATGATTGATCTCACAACCCTTGAAGGAAAAGATACGCCTGGAAAGGTTAAACAGATGTGCTATAAAGCGGCTCATTTACATGATCAATATACTGATTTACCAACTGTTGCTGCAGTTTGTGTTTATCCCTCAATGGTAAAAACTGCAAAAGAAGCGCTCAAAGGTTCAAACATACAAATTGCATCTGTTGCCACTGCTTTTCCAAGCGGGCAATCAACCCTAGAAATCAAACTTGCCGACACAAAATTTGCCGTAGATCAAGGAGCAACAGAAATCGATATGGTAATCTCACGAGGTAAATTTCTTTCAGGAGAGTACAATTTCGTGTTTGATGAAATTTGTCCCATCAAAGAAGCCTGTGGAAAAGCAAGATTAAAAGTTATTTTGGAAACAGGTGAACTCGTGACGCTTGAAAATGTCAGACGAGCAAGCGATTTAGCGATTCATGCAGGGGCTGATTTCATCAAAACTTCTACTGGAAAAATACAACCTGCCGCCACAATGCAAGTAACGTATGTAATGCTCATGGCCATCAAAGATCATTTTAATGCAACAGGAAAAATGGTAGGTATGAAACCCGCTGGTGGTATTTCCACGGCGAAATTAGCATTGCATAATTTGGTTATGGTGAATGAAGTACTTGGTTCTCAATGGCTACACAAAGACTGGTTTCGATTTGGCGCTAGTAGTTTAGCAAACGATATCTTAATGCAGATTCTAAAAACTGATAGCGGCATTTACCAATCCGCAGATTATTTTACCATAGATTAAAATGAAAAGTAAAAAAACTGAAAATTCCGCATCTTGGATTTACTCGCCATCACCGGAAAGCACCTCTCATGTTAATTTGCGTGAATCGTACGATCTGTACATAAACGGAAAATGGGAAAAACCTTCTTCTGGTCAATACTTCGACTCCATCAATCCGGCCAATGAAAAACACCTCGCCAAAGTTGCTCATGCAAATCAGGCAGATGTCGATAAGGCAGTTGTAGCAGCTCGAAACGCATACGATTCTGTTTGGTCCAAATTATCGGGTAGTGAACGTGCAAAATACATTTATCGCATTGCGCGAATCATG
>JBIKQS010000356.1:0-2696 GCA_044349575.1 Crocinitomicaceae bacterium | reverse complement strand
TCCACGTCCATAGGTAATGACGCAACAACTTTTACCAGATTGTATATTTTCTTCAGAAGCCTCTTGAACTATTCGTCCTTTTCCTAATGGAATTATGTAATCCTCATCAGGCTCAACAGACATTGCACCTTCTGTTCCTGGAACTTTGGACCAATACAACCCTTTATGCTCGAGCATTACAACTGGATTAGGGTCGTAAAATGAAGCCTTAATTAGTCCTTTCAAATCAGCTCCTGTAGATGGATATACTACTTTGATTCCACGAATATTTGTCAAAATAGACTCAACACTTGAGGAATGATAAGGGCCTCCTGAACCATAAGCACCAATTGGAACACGAATCAAACAACTCACTGGCCATTTTCCATTAGAAAGATAATATGAACGAGAAACTTCAGTAAATAATTGATTTAAGCCCGGCCAAATATAATCTGCAAATTGAACTTCTACGATTGGTTTCAACCCAACAGCAGACATACCTACTGTAGAACCAATTATAAATGCTTCTTGAATGGGGGTATTAAAAACCCGATTATCACCAAAAGTTTGAGCCAATGTAGCTGCCTCGCGAAAAACACCACCAAGTCTCCCTCCTACATCTTGACCATACAACAGTGCTTCAGGGTGTTTTTGCATCAACTCTCTTACGGCAAATAAAGCCGAATCTACCATGACCGTTTTTTTCTTACCCTTCGGTTCACGCTCTCCTTTTTCTTCTGTTATATTAGTTGGAGCAAAAATAAAATCACGAATACTTTTCGGATCAGGTTCCTCAGCATTTATAGCTCTGTCGTATTCAGCATCTACAAAACTTCTGATTTCTGATTCTATAAGAATGAAATCTGCCTCACCAAATCCATTCTTTCTCATGAATTCCTTCATTTTTGGATATGGATCTCTGGTTGCTGCTTCGTCGAGATCATCACGATACCACTCCTTGCGAACTCCAGAGGTATGATGTCCTAAAAGAGGTACTTTTGCGTGTAAAACAAATGGTCTGCGCTCTTTTCGAATCGTTTCAATAATTTCAGTTAATACACCGTAGGATTGTTCAAAGTCACTACCATCTATAGAACGAACTTCAATTCCTTTGAAAGCAGAGGCATATTCTGCCATATTTTGAGAGCGCGTTTCTTTTGAGTTAGCTGAAATATCCCAATCATTATCTTGAACAAAAAATAAAATTGGAAATTTCTTCAATGAAGCCATTTGAAGCGCCTCTGAAACTTCACCTTCCGTGCAAGATGCATCCCCTAGAGAACAAACAACAACTGGATTTTCACCCGAATAATCATGCGCCAATCCTTGTTTTTCCTTGTATTGAATACCCATAGCAATCCCTGTTGTTGGAATAGCTTGCATACCTGTGGCAGAAGATTGGTGAATAATTTTCGGCATATTCTCACGATTCAATGAAGGGTGCGAATAATAGGTTCTACCTCCGGAAAAAGGATCGTCTTTTTTAGCAAATACCTGAAGCATAAGCTCATACGGACTCATCCCTATGCCCAATAAAATACTGTCATCTCTGTAATACGGTGAAACCCAGTCTTGAGGCTTTAACTGCAGAGCCAGTGCTAATTGTATTGCTTCATGTCCACGAGAAGTTGCATGAACATATTTAGAAGTGATTTCCTTATTTGCTTCAAATTTTTCTGCCATTGTTTTGGCAGTACACATTAATCTGAATGCTTTTTCTATCACTTCTTTAGAAATGCTATGTTTTACTGATAATTCAGAAGTTTTATCCATTATCTAAAATTAGGGAAGCAAAGATACGTAAGAATGACTCAGATTAGAAATCAATACACCATTTCGATAGAAATTTCCATATTCTTTTCCACTTTAAACGAACAATCGCTAAAATCTGGCGCAGAAAGAAAGGGCCTGAAATCATTTGAAAATGCAAATGCTTCTGTTGGAACACCAATTAAATTAGTATTACACTCTTTGTCATTGTTTTCGTCATGAAAAGTTGCGATGGCATATTCACCTTTTGGAAGATTGACAAATTCATAGGTTATTTCTCCTACCTTAGGATCAATGCGGGCCATTTTGTATGTCTTACCTACCTCTGGAAAAACTTTTGAATCGTTATAAATAGATAATTCTATTTGCCCATTCGTATTTTGAATCCCATGAACTTTTACTTTTAATGTGTACTGAGAAAAGCTATTCATACCAATTAAAACAAAGATTGCAATTAATAAAATTTGAACTGTTTTCATTTGTTTCGTGTTTTAAATGTGGTACCTAAAATTTTATCCCAAATAAGGAATGTTGAAGCATAATTCCCATTCAATTTGGCATGATGTAAATCATGATGTTCCGTTTTGCTGAGAAAAGGAAACTTACTAATAAATGGGAGTTTTAGATCTGAATGAATTTGAATTTCGTGCAAATTCCTCAACAATCCAAATATCCAAAAAGCATATAAATTAATTTTCATGAAAAGTAGAATACCTACAAATCCTAATACAACTCCAAGTGTACCCGTCATCCATTCTAGAGGATGTGCATATAAATATTCTAAAGGAAATGGTTTCGTTGCTCTGTGGTGGATTGAATGAATGTGCTTTAGAAGAAACTTATTTTCATGGAGATAGCGATGATAAAAGTAAAAAAACAGATCGTCGATTAGAAATGCAAATAATACTTGTCCTGCAATAACATACCAGGGAGCTAAAGTTGTATCG
>JBIKQS010000355.1:0-2697 GCA_044349575.1 Crocinitomicaceae bacterium | reverse complement strand
TAAGCGATACATCTAGTCTTGGACTTAATTGAAAATGACTACCAATACCAGCTTGAATTGCCGAGCTCCATCTTTCAGAAAAATTTGATTTGTTTAGATTTTCAACCATGTATGTATAATCAAAACAATGACCTGCAAGTATGTAAGGTTTTACACGTTGTTTTTCTTTGAGATACGGGTAAAAAAGAACGCTCCAACCAATGTGGTAATCTGTTCGGTTGGCAACTGTGCCGATATCACTAGTAAGGTAATCAAAAAACCAGTCTGTATTAATTCGATCAGCTAATTGCAGGCGAAATTGACCGCCAATCCCTTTTCCAAAATCATTGGTTTCACTATCATTAAATAAACTTACTGTGGATCTTACACCTAATTGAAAATTCCCGCTTTGATTCTGACCCCAAATAAAATTCATGCCGAAGAACGCAAAGAAAATTGGGAAAACCAGGTTTTTATTCAATTTTTGAAATCTTAAATTCATATATTTCTGATTCGTTGTTAAGTTTTATAAAATAAATTCCATGACTCAATTCGGATAAATCCAAGTTTAATTCTTTAACAATAGGTCCTTGTGAAATGGATTTCCCATCGCTAGAAAGTAAGTTGTAGTTGTAAGGAGAATTAACTTTTATGACGATATTGCTAGAAGTTGGATTAGGGAATATTTGTATCAGTTCGTGTTGTTCTGTAATACCTGCGTTATTTAACACAGTTATAAAAGAAGTATCGGTTGAGTAGCAGCCGTTTGAATTCAATACAGAGTATACAATAGGGTGTGTGCCAACTCCAGCCAATCCTGGATGAAATGAAGTGCCAATAATTCCTGTTCCAGAATAAGATCCGCCAACGGGGTTTCCAGCAGTTACATTAAATGCAAGATCGCTTAAATCTACTTCATTACTTGTTTCTGAATAGGAAACAGGCATCAAGGTAAAGAAGTCTACGAAAGTTGAGTCTTCATTAGTACAGCCATTACCATCTGTTCCGGTTACTAAATAAAAACCTGAAACAGATGGAATAAATGGTTGGTTGTTGGGAACGTTATTTGTCCACTCGTATAAGCTTGCAGTACCGCTACCAAGGAGTGTTAAAGGTGTATTTGGACATACAATATGGTTTGGTCCTGCATCTACAAATGGTAATTGGTACGAACTCAAAACTTTTACAGGCGAGCGAGACCTACATCCATTTTCATCAGTCAATAAAACGGAGAAACTTCCACTAATAGAAATAGAAATATTCGTGGTTTGTGAACCAGTCGACCACAGTATAGATGAAGGATTCATTGATGACTGAAAAGAAAGCCCAACATTGTCACCTAAACAAATACCATCAGGGCCACTTATTGAAACAGGTTCGTGTTTAAGAAGCACCAGATTTTGGGTGTTCAATTTCCCGTATCCGTATCCAAAATTTGGGGTTATTCCAGTTTGACTATCAGTTGTTGATGATAATATTAGATCTGTTTTAAAGTCTTCGTAATTTAATAAATTACATTTTTGAAGATAAAGTGCTGCAGACCCAGCAACAACAGGAGATGCCATCGATGTTCCGCCGTTTCTCACATGAAATCCATTTACATCAATGGTAGCGTTATTTGCTGAATTCGCTAAATACAACAATGGGCCAGAACCAAACGAAATATCTCCACTTGCCGAAACGTCAGGTTTCATTACGCCTAATCTCGTCGGACCCTTACTACTAGAACTAGCTAATGTTCCTGGGGTGCCACTAAAAGTTTGAACATTATTATTTTTATCAATATACGATTTTCTGTTTTGTAGATTTCCAACAGAAATAACTTTAGGTGAACAATTCCAAGATGACACAATTGTTTGCAAGGAGTCCGGCATCACGTAATTACTAATTTCAGGTAATATTGTTGCCGAAGGAATAGCTGTTACAAAATCACTGCATCTTTGCCAAGCCCCGCCCCATGAGTCGTAAGTTCCTGAACCAACTGTTTCAAACCGATAAAGATAATCTAGTGAATCAATGGTTCGAAAAATGGTTTGCATATGAAAATTTGGACCAATAATTTCTCTCCACGTTTCAATGCAAGCAACACGTTGACCCTGGTTATTATAGATTGTATCAAAAACAACTACTCCATTAGTATCGCTCATTGCAGTTCTAAAATTGGTTCTACCAACAAAATCGTATGATGAACCTGGTCTATCTGCACCATATGCAAACTGATAATTAGTGGCTGAGGTATCTCCCCATAGGTCAAACAATATTTTATTATTTCCAACGAAAGTATTACCAGGGTTATTAATGTTCCAAAAGAAACTAGTATCAGTTGTCACATCGTTTTGCACATGGTATTTTCCATTATTTCCTGAATTTCCTGCTGCACAAACTACAATCCTACCTTCCTTAGCTTCTAATAATGAATCGATATATTCACCTGCCGGATCTCGTCCATCATGACTTCCTAAATAAGAACCTAGCGACAAGTTTATTACAGCAGGTTTTCCTAATGAATCTGCAACTTTAAAAATATAATCGCAGGCATCTGCAATGGATAAAGTCCAATTTTGAAAGTTGAAATTAGTTTCAACAATGATTATATCTGACTCCGGAGCAGCCCCTTTGTGTTTTTGATTTGCGCGAGCGTTTCCTGTTGCTATACCTGAAACAGTTGTGCCGTGAGCAGTCCCAGTTTCTAAACTCGTACAAGTTCCATTGTTGATT
>JBIKQS010000075.1:0-9208 GCA_044349575.1 Crocinitomicaceae bacterium | reverse complement strand
TTTTGAAAATGAGGTAATTAGTGAAAACATAAATGTGAAAGCTAATGAATATCCGCTATTGGAAAATGAAAGTGGTTTAGTTTTAACAGAGGATAAATCTGGTATAAAAACCATTTCGCAAGAGGAAAATAAGATTAATGCTGAAGTGAATGCTCAAGTTGAGAATAATTATCAAGTTGTGGAGAACAAGATTGAAAACTCAGTTACTTCGATAAGTGAAACAACCATACAATCAAATCAGAATAATTCTGCACGAATTCCAAAAGAAAGTTCTATTTCAATTTCTCTTCCAAATGTTTTTACACCTAATGGTGATGGCACTAATGATTATTTGGAAATAAAAACAGCAGATATTTTTGAATTTAGTGTAGTTGTTTTAGATAACAATGGCAAAGTTGTTTACCAATCTCAAGATGTTGATTTTAAGTGGGATGGTCACCTCCAAAATGGCGATAAGTCTCCTCAAGCCAATTATGTTTATTACATTACCGGAAAAGACGCTGATGGTAAACTAGTTTCTAAGCACAGTAGATTAACAATCAAGTATTAATCAAATTTCAGAAAAAGTAAAGGTTTCTTTTAACCGTACGCCCTTTTCAGTGTGATGAACAGTACAGCATTCGTTTACTGAATCGTGTTGAAAAAACAGAATGAATTCCTCATCAGCTGCTCGATTTAGAAATATTTCTTTTTCAGACAGAGTAATAAGTGGCCGTGTATCATAACCCATGACATACGGTAGTGGAATATGTCCAACACTTGGCAGTAAGTCAGCCATAAAAACGATGGTTTTTCCTTTGTAGGTAATATGAGGAATCATCATGCTATCTGTGTGACCATCCACAAATAAAACGTCCATATTTTGGAAACAATTTGAAGTGAAATTATCTTGGCGTTGTAAAAATTTCAATTGCCCACTTTCTTGAATGGGCAGAATATTTTCAGATAAAAACGAAGCTTTTTCACGTGGATTTGGTTTTGTGGCCCATTCCCAGTGATTTTCTGTACTCCAGAAAGTTGCATTGTTAAATGCAGGTCGATATCCTGATTTTGATTCGTTCCATTCGATGCTACCGCCACAATGATCAAAATGCAAATGAGTCAGGAAAACGTCGGTAATATCATCTTTTGAAAATCCTAGTTTCTGTAAATTTCCATCCAAAGAATCTGTTCCATGAAGAAAATAATGTGAGAAAAACTTATCAGATTGTTTATTTCCAATTCCCGTATCTACCAAAATCAATCTATTTCCATCTTCAATTAGCAGTGAGCGCATTGCCCACGTGCACATATTAAATTCATCAGCTGGATTGGTTTTCTGCCAAATGGTTTTGGGAACAACACCAAACATAGCACCGCCATCTAGTTTGAAAAATCCGGTATTTAGAACGTGTATTTGCATTTTATCGAAATTAAAAAGGCTAACCGCAAAGTTAGCCTTTAATAAAAATATATATTCTATTTATTTTACATAAACCTTTTTAGAAACTGATCCTTGAGACGATTTAACTGTTGCAAAATAAATTCCTGTTTTTAAGTCTGCATAGCCAAGAACAATACCAATGTCATTGATTGATATAGAATTAACTTCTTTTCCACTCATGTCGCTTAAAACCAATTCAGAGCCTAATAAATCTGGAGTAACATTAACTGCAACGCCTTCCAATAATGGGGAAAATGACACTTTACTTTCTATAGCGGCCTGAGCTATGATAGAAGCTCCAGGCATGTCTCCGGCATTAATTGGTTGATCCGCATCTCCATTGTATGCATAATCATGAATTGTCAATTTTAAACCAGCGGGATCCAAAGTGTCAAGGCTCAAACGAACCCAGCCGTAGTGAATACTTGCTCCCGCAGAAAACTTCATCCCAAGAAATTTCTGACTAACACCTAAAAATTCACCTTGATTAATAGCGTAATTTATATTAAATGCTGGAACAGAAACATTTCCTTTAACCCCTAAAGTTGCTTGTTGAGAACTAAAATTATTCGCAGCCGCAATTGCATCTCCGGAATTAAGCGCCGTAACACCAAAAGTACTACTTGAACCAATTACTTGACCTTGTACTCCTCCAAGTGGCCCTGGAGTTGCAGAAACTTGAGATCCATTGTACACGTAAGTAAAAGGAATCCCCATGTATGTTGATGACCCTGAGCCATTTGCAAAAGCCACTTGAAAGGTCATGTCTGGTCCTGAATCACCATTGAAATCCATTGCAAATGGACCAGAATTTTTATCCAAAATAACATCTGGGTTAACATCTGTATATTGTAAATTTTGTGCAGCAGCAACACCTGAAATCATTAATGATCCTGCAGCAACCGAATAAGATTTTAATTTGGATCGCGTATCTATTTTCTTCATATTTATTACATTCAAATAATTAGTGATTCAAAGATAAGAAAAAAAATATTTATTTTAAGAATTCATTTTCAAGCTTATATTCTCATTCAAAAAGTCAGATAATACCGATGAAATATCTTGTGGTGAAACAAGTAGTTCATTAAGATTTATAAATATGGTTGGTAATGTAGGTTGCGATTCTAACCATAATTCAATAACCTGTTTGTCTTTTTGAAATCCAGATAAATCATTTAGTAAGAGTGTGTTTTCTGACAATTTTTTAGTTAAAACGGACTTTTTATTTGTTTCAAGATCAGATAAATCATCTTCTAAATAAATCAGTTTATAGGAATAGAAATTTGGTAGATCATTTAAAAACCGACATGGAATATAAATGATTTTTCCTGTAGCGGTTTCCAACCATTTGGTTTTAAACAAAGATTTTTTAGCTTGTTCGTATTCTTCATTTTCTTCTATAACAGGAAGCTTAGCGTATTTTAAAGCAGTCATAAATCTGGAATAATTACCGTTTTTAACACTTGTACAAATAATTATTTCCCCTTTTATTTTGTTTACTAGAAAATCAGTGCTTTCCTGAGCTTTTTCGGGTTTTCGTAAATGTTTTGTATAAATTTCAACAAGCCATTTGTGCGCTTTTGTTATCCCTGGAGCAAGTTTGATACAGGTGTTGAAAGCATTTGATGCGTCTTCCCACAACTTCATTTTTGCTAATGCCTCGCCTAAATGATAATGAATATTGGCTTGATAAAAATCTTGTTCTAGGGCAATTAGAAATTCATCTATCGCTTCATTGTACATGTTTCTTCGCAAGAAGGTCAAGCCTAATCCATAGTGAGCAGCCGTGTTTCTTTCATCAATTGATAACGCAGTAACGTATTGTTTTTCAGCTTCCTCAAAATTTTTTCTGAGTGTATGAATTTTTGCGATGCTAATAGCTACCTGGGAATTGTTTGGGTTTTTCTTTTGAACTTTTTCCAATAAGGGTAGGGCTTTTCTGGGCTTATTCATTGCGAGTAACAGCAAGCCTTCTAAATATTCAAAATACAAAGGTTCCTCAAATTCTTCATTGCCGAAGGTATCTGAAATATCCTTTTTCTTTTGGCTCTCAGAACGATAAATATCTTTTAATTCTTGAATTAAATCATTGCATTTTAAGTACATCTTGCGATTGAGGTAGGCAAAAGCTAACCGTTGACCGTAGCGTAAAATTTTTGACTCTGAATAAATTTGTTGTAAAAGTTCAATAGCAGGAATAATTCTTCCACCATTGATCATATTTCTTGCTACGTAATATTGATTTTCTCTTTTACATTTTTCAACTTGTTGCAGTTTATCATCATCCAATGCCTCAATATATCCCAGTTCAACAAGTTGTTGCAAGGCCTCTTGAGCGGCCCATGGATCTTCTCGTAACATCGGATCGTGTTGACCTGAATCACCAGGCACATTTTCCCATGAGTCAATAAAATTAGCCATTGCAGGATTTTCAAAACATTGATAAAGCACTTTTCCCTCCATGTCTTTTCCAACAGGTAAACCCGCATGATAAAGGATTGTTGGGGTAATGTCAATAATACTTGCTCCTGAAATAGAATAATTTTTCTTAACACCGGGACCAGAAATTACAAAAATACCATATGGACTGTGTTCAACTGCCGGACCTGAAGGTTCCTTGGGAATATATAATGGTCGTTGGTGATCTGAATAAAAACCATGATCTGAAAGAAGAATTACGGTAGTGTTTTCATCAATTAACTCAAGTGTTCGTTGAAGCATCATGTCATGAAATCTATATCCGGCTTCAACAACATCTTTGAAATCTTCAAAATCTTTTTCAGGAATTTCAGGTCGTCTTGGCGGAAAATATTTCATGGATAAATGACAAAAGTGATCGATAGCGTCGTGGTATATCGCCATAAAATCCCAGTCTGTTTGTTCCATTAAATAGGTTGACACTGCATGAACACTTGCCGCATTTGCAAGTGTTTTTAAAACAGACAATGTTTTTGGGGCTTGCCTTAATTCATGGTCTTCTGCGAGGTTTGGTATAAAAGGGATGGCCATTTCTAACGAAATCTCGTGAGGATGAACCCGAAATTCTTTCATCTCTTCTGTTAGTTCATGAGGATAAATCGTACCTTTTGGCATATCCCATTTTTCTCCTATTTCTTTATTTGCAATTTGATAGAGATTAGAAACCATCACGCCATTAATTGGTTCGGCAGGATTACTGGGCCACCAAGCTACAACATTACTTTTCCAACCTTCTTGGTTGAGGATATTCCAAATTGCTTTAACTTTTCGCGATGTGGATGTTACCGGCCTTAGTCCATCTCCATTAGGCGTTGGTTCAACAAAACCCCCAATACCATGTTTATCTGCCCTAAATCCAGTTGCAATACTCGTCCACAACATAGGAGATAATGGAGGGTCTAAAGTTTGAATTCGACCAAAGGAACCATTAGCCATCAGCTTTTCTAAGGCTGGCATTTTTCCTTGTTTGATTAGCGGATTGATTACATTCCAATCTGCCGCATCCCAACCAATAACGAGAATTTTATTTTTTTTGCTTTTGGTCATTTTTTGAATTTGGTTGTTTCACAAGTTCTTGCTTTGATTTTTCTACTTCTTGTCTCCATAAACGTAATCCAATATGACCAAGAGCAAGAATACCTAATGATCCTTGTGGAGTAATTTTGTATTCTTTTTCCATACGATTGTAAAAATAAAAAAAATGGTAAAAAAAAACTGTCACCAGTTATTTCTGATGACAGTTCTTAAAGGGAAAATTATTCTTAGTTTTTAACAAAGTTTCCTGTAGAAACTTCACCATTTACTGTAACTTGATAAATATACATTCCTGAAGTTAAGTCAGAAACATCAACACTTGATTCAGTGCTTGTTTTCATAACTTTTCCGTCCAATGTAGAAATTACAACACGAGATACTTCTCCAGATGCTGAAATATTTAAAATATCATTTGCTGGATTTGGATAAACATTTACTTCATTTTTAGAAAGCTCAATAACGTCAGATGTAGAAGATAATGAAATATTATCTAACCACAATTCACTTCCTGGATATCCATTTCCATTTCCGAATAAAAACCCAATTGATGAAGAGGCTATGAAAACAAAAGCATTTGCCGTATATCCTGCTGTTTCAAATGCTTGTAAAGGAATAGATTCCATTGTCCAGTTTGTAGTTGAACCAGAATAAACACCTGCAGCACCATACATTACAACGTCGTCATTTGGATCTGCAGTCAAGGTATCGTACACTTGTACTATAACAACGGCTGAATCACCTGCTGTACTAATATTTTTGTAAGCATAATTCAAAGTCCATGAAGCAGGGTTTGAAATTGCTCCTGGAATATATTGTTGAATAAATCCTGCAAGTGTATCAGAGGGAAATTGAAGTAACCCTGCTGTTGTTGGATCGTAAATTGTTTTCATTTTTCCAAATTGAGTTCCTGCGTAAGCCCCAGTTGTTTCAACGGTATATAAGCCTTGTCCCCAACCTGCTGTTTGTGTTGCGACACCTGGTAATAAAGGTGTTGCAGCTGCTTCAAAGTTACCGTTAACTAATTGTGCATTAAGAGAAATCCCTAACGTCATACATGACGCAAAAAGTAAAAGTTTTTTCATAATTTATTTTTTTATTTATACAAAGCTAATGATTTTATGGGATATAAAAAAAGCCGAAATAAATTCGGCTTACTTTTAAAATATTACATGTTCGAATTAATGAACAATGATTTTCTTTGTTGTACCTCCTTCGTTAAAGGTAACATTAACCATATAAATACCAGAAGATAAGTTATTCATATCTACTGAGAAAGTTTTTTCAGTAATTGCATCAGAAGAAACAATTTGTCCTGTTGATGAAACAACAGAAACAACACCATTGGTTAAGTTTCCATTTACAACTACTTGAACAGAATTATTTGATTGATTTACAAATTTCACAAGATTTTCAATTTGAGTTTCAGTTAAAGAAGCTCCCATGTTACCTGTTAAAATTCCAACATTTGGTGTTGCTTCGAAAGCATAGTCTTTAACTACAACTGAATCTCCAATTGCATAAGAATCCAAACGAGCCCAACCGTAATGTGTGTTTCCACCAACAATAAATTTAAGTCCTAAATATTTATCTGTAACGCCGTTCCAATTTTCATTATACGGGTTATTACTGTCTGTATTGTATGCCATGGTATTTGATGCGGCGATCCAATTTAAAGTAGAATCTACCATCGTGTTAATATCCAAAGCTAATGCATAGTCATAATTGGAAGGTGTTTCTCCAGCTACAGCATTACCAGCACCATAAGGAACAGCCAATGTAAAGCGAACATGGGCATTTGCCGTTACTGTATCTCTTGAAGCTACCAAGAAATCAACAGTTTGGTCGTTATTTAAATCCAAAGGATAAATAGCAAAACCGTTGTTCTCAGGGGCATCGTGTGAATAATCAGGGTTCACATCCGTATATACTACTTGTGCTTGTGCACCTGCAGCTGAAACAACTGCTCCTGCTACTGCAGTATACTTTGAAATCCGACTTTGTAGATTTTTTTTCATGTTAATTGATTTTTAAACGTTATAAGTAGACAAATTTAATTCATTTTTTAATAGATAAAAATTTTATAAAGGAAAATGAAATGCAAATTGTTAATAATCAATTGTTAGCAGTAACAATTACCAAAGCCAATAACCGGTTCAAATCAAAAAGAGCCACTAAATAAGCGGCTCTTTCTGGTAGTAGTAGACATAATTAACTTATGCCTTCGGTAGAACCTACTAGATTTGTATCATCTAAATTCTTCTTCTTTTTGAAACTTAATTTTTCTTTAATTCTATCTACAATGTAATACATGATCGGAACAACAATAATGGTTAAAAACATGGAACTTGTAAGTCCTCCAATTAGAATCCATGCTAGGCCATTTTTCCATTCGGCTCCTGATCCTTTTGCAATTGCAATGGGAATCATTCCAATAACCATTGCGATAGTTGTCATTAAAATTGGCCGCATCCGCTCTCTGACAGCTTCAAGTAAAGAGTCATATGTACTTTTACCTTCAGATTTGAGATGATTCGTGAAATCGACAATTAAAATAGCATTCTTAGCAACTAACCCAAGTAGCATTAACATCCCAAGCATTGTGAAAATACCCATACTTGATGAGGTCAAATTGAGCGCCAAAATAGCTCCGATAAGTGAAACAAGAATTGAAAATAATACGACAAATGGATAAACAAAATTATCATAAAGAGCAACCATTATAAGATAAACCAAAATTAACCCAATGCCCATAGCTGTACCTAATGCTCCCATGGATTCTTTTTGGCGTTTAACTTCACCTCCCCAAAGCATTCGGATGTTTTTATCAAGCGGATTTTTCTCTAAGTATTTTTCAATTTCTATGGCTACATTTCCAGAAGCAGTTCCTAAAACATAACAGCGAATAGTTGTGTTTGAAATTCTGTTTTTTCGTTCCAATGAACCATTTCCATTATCTACCGTAATTTTAGCAAATTCCGCCAACCTAATCTGTCTGCCATCATTTGTGCTGAACATCATTTCTTTAATATCATCCGCACTTCGTCTATCAAATTTATCAAGCATAATTCGAATGTCATATTCTTCACCGTTGTCATCGAATTGAGCGTCGTCATTACCTGTTAGACCATTTTGCAACTGCATACCAACAGAAGCTATAGGTAAACCAAGTGCTCCCATTTTTTCCCTGTCAAGTTCAACTCGTACTTCCGGAGTAACATCATCTGTTGAAATGGTTGGGTCTTTAGCTCCTTTCATGGCTTGGATAGCATTTTTTAGTCGTCGTGCCTCTTTCAACAACAATTCATTATCATCGGAAGAAAGAAAAATCTCAATTGGAGCCTCTTCAGACTCCACCATTCCTATGTTCAATGCTTTAACTTCAATTCCAGGATACTTCTTCTCGATTTTATCTCTGATTTTATTCATGTAATTGGCAGTTGGATAGATATTTTGCATACCCTCCTTCATTTTCACCGTAATTTCTGATTTATTTTCTGCACCAAAGGCAGCAGCTCCCATTCCAGAACTAGGTCCCCCAATATTTGAAAAAACGATATCAACTACCTCTTTTTGTGCTAGAATTAGCTGTTCAATTTCTAATGTAGTGGCATTATTTTCTTCGAAAGTGGTGCTTTTATCGTATTTTAATTTGATCATGAATTTTCCTTGATCCCCTTGAGCAACAAATTCTTGCCCTACAATTCCTAATCCCATGGATGCCATACTTGCGACAAATAAAACGATGATGGCAATACCCATTATTATTTTATGCCTCAGCGACCAAGCGACCAAGCTAACGTATGATTCAGTAAAAATAGTAACGCGTCGCTCAAACCACAGCAAAATAGCTTGAAAAGGATTTTTTGGATTTAATTTAACTTCTTTTGCAAAACGTGAAGCTAACCAAGGCGTTAGGGTGAAACAAACAAATAAAGACATTAATGTGGATACCACAACTACAACTGAAAACTGACGAAGAATATCTGAGATTACACCTTCAATGAAAATTACAGGAGAGAATACAACAACGTCAACTAATGTAATGGCTAATGCTGTAAATCCAATCTCATTCCTTCCATCCAACGCTGCTTGACGCCGATTTTTACCCATTTGAAGATGCCTGTAGATGTTTTCCAATACAACAATCGAGTCATCCACAAGAATTCCAATTACTAAGGACATGGCCAATAAGGTCATTAAATTCAATGTGTACCCTAAAAGATACATGACAATGAAAGTTGAAATAAGGGATGCAGGTATAGAAATTATAAC
>JBIKQS010000074.1:0-9217 GCA_044349575.1 Crocinitomicaceae bacterium | reverse complement strand
AAAAATTCGACGTAAATCCTCGGTTGATGTATATCTAATTAATCCTTTTTGAATACGAAATAGTTGAAAAACAGAGAATTTGATAAAAATGTAGAACAAAATAGATTTTGATAATACATTCCATTCTTCTTGGATAACTGAATATTCTGCTTTTAAGTCAAATCGAATTAGATAAGCAAAGGCCAAGGCCAACAAATTCAATAAGAGATCAAGCAACACAACAACCCATCGTGGAGTATGTCTACGCAAATTAATCATACGCAAATGTAGAGAATAATTTTACAAAGAAATTCCAAGAAACGTTAACGGATTTTTTCTATCGTTTGTTTCCAATGAGAAACATGGCTGGTTTTTTTGCAATGTCAACGGCACGCTGTTTCCAGTCTGCAATAGTGAGTGTTTTCACATAAGATCCGTGTAGCGTTAAGTTATAGGCGATGCAAAGAGGAGTAGAGGCAGCCAATTCGTTCACCATATCTTCTAAAACATGCATATTTCTGAAAGGAGTGTCCATAAAAATATGTGTTCTTCCATGACGAAAAGCATCTGCTTCCATTTCCTTGAGTTTTTTTATGCGATCTCGTCTTTCTCTTGGTAAATAGCCGTGAAAAGTAAATTGTTGTCCAGAAAATCCACTTCCCATCAAAGCGAGTAGGATGGAGGAAGGGCCAACTAACGGAACTACTTCCATATTCATGTCGTGTGCTAAAGAAACTATTTCAGCACCGGGATCAGCAACTGCTGGACAACCAGCCTCTGAAATTACCCCACAATTTTCACCACGTTTCGATAAATCCAGTAAAATTAACGGCAATTTATCTTTGATTGATTTTCCCATGATGTGAAAGGTGCAATCATCAATTGGGAATTCTCGATCCATTTTACGCAAAAGCCGACGAGCAGAGCGTATTTCTTCCACAAAAAAAGTGCGAAGTGATATGGCAATTGCGGAAACATCTGCTGGAATTATATCTGACAATGATTCACCACCAAGGGTATTAGGAATTAAATAAACGTTAGCTCTTTTCATTAATTTTTAAGTGTTTTTAGTAGCGTTTCAGTTGCTTCGTCAAGCATGTTGTAGACAAATTCAAAATCTTTCTTAGTGCCATAATAAGGATCGGGTACTTCTGTAAAATTGCGGTAATTGACATATTCCAGGAGCAATTTTACTTTATCTCTTTGTGTTTCATTTTTAGCCAGCTTCTGTATATTAAAATGGTTTTCTTGATCCATCGCAAAAATGAAATCAAATTCATCAAAATCATTCACATTGAATTGACGTGCACGCAAATCACTGATGTCAACACCAAATTGTGCCGCTGTATCGATCATTCGCTGATCCGGTTTTGATCCTATGTGGTATCCGGCTGTTCCGGCAGAATCTGTTTCAACTTCCAAGTTCAATTGGCGAACTTTGTGACGCAACAATCCTTCAGCCATCGGTGAACGACAAATATTACCCAAACAAACCATCAAAACTTTAGTGGCCATTACAATAAGCCTTTTTCAACCAGCAAATGGGCAATTTGTACAGCATTTGTGGCAGCTCCTTTTCGTAAATTATCAGCAACAATCCATAAATTCAAGGTATTTGCTTGACTTTCATCTCTGCGGATGCGTCCCACAAAAACATCGTCTTTTCCTTGCGCATATTTCGGCATAGGATATACAAAGTTTGCAATATCGTCTTGCAATGTTACTCCAGGAGTATTTTTCAAAAGACTTTTAACATCATCAAGATCAAAGTCTTGATTGAATTCAATATTTACTGCTTCTGAATGCCCACCAACAACTGGTACACGAACAGCGGTTGCAGTAACATGTATAGAAGGGTCAAGAATTTTCTTAGTTTCGTTAGTTAATTTCATTTCCTCCTTGGTGTAGCCATTTTCAAGGAAAACATCGCATTGTGGAATACAATTTTTATCAATTGGGTATTTGTAGGCCATTTCACCCTCCTTCCCTGAACGTTCGTTTTCCATTTGTTCCACAGCTTTTACTCCCGTACCTGTTATGGATTGATACGTGGAAACGATTGCCCTTTTGATTCCGTATTTTTTATGAAGGGGTGCCATCACAAGCACTAATTGAATGGTGCTGCAATTGGGGTTGGCTATTATTTTATCCGATGAAGTAAGCTCATTTCCATTAATTTCAGGAACTACTAACTTTTTGGTTGGATCCATTCGCCAAGCAGATGAATTGTCAATTACAGTAGTGCCAACTTCCGCAAACTTCGGTGCCCATTCTAAAGAAGTTTCTCCACCAGCAGAAAAAATTGCCACATCTGGTTTCATTTCAACCGCTGTTTGTAATCCAACAACTTTGTACGAATTGCCCCTGTAATCTATAGATTTTCCAACTGATTTTTCGGAAGCGACCGGAATTAATTCAGTCACCGGAAAATTTTGCTCTTTCAATACGTCCAACATAACATTTCCAACCATGCCTGTTGCACCAACTACTGCTACCTTCATATCTTCATGATTTCAAATTCGATGGTAAAATTAACAGAAAGCTAGAAAAGTAGGGTAGAAGTGGGTAGAAAGTTTTAGGTGTTGTTTGTTTAAAAGTTGGAGGAGATTAAATTTATTGGAAGTAAATTTAAAGTAATATTAAAGGGATTTACCTCTCCAATTTCTTGATTGTAAAAAGTAAAAATCTAATGAAATCTAGTCTTTCCTTAAAAAATAATTGAGTGCTAACTCATACCCAATCATTCCGAAGCCAAAAATACATCCAACACAAACAGGAGATAATAAGGATTCATGTCTGAAGCTTTCACGACCGGCAATATTTGAAATGTGAACTTCAATAACCGGTGTTTGGATAGATCCTATGCAATCTCGAAGCGAAACACTTGTGTGCGAGTAGCCTCCTCCATTAATGATAATACCATCTACTTCGCTTTTTTGAAGATAATTAATCAATTCACCTTCAATATTGGACTGAAAATAATGCAAATCCACATTTGAATGTTTTAAACGCAAAGATTCCAAGTAATTTTCAAACGATTGAGATCCGTAAATTTGTGGTTCACGCGATCCGAGTAGGTTTAAATTGGGTCCGTTAACGATTGCAATTTTCATAAAATGTCAGCTTGGAACCGCTATATTAAGGATTTTGTTTCATACTTGAAAATCGAGCGTGGTTTGGCTGACAATTCAATTTTAGCTTACCAAAACGATGTGCAGAAGTTAGTTGACTATTCAATTCCTCGTAACAAGACAGTTATAGAGCTGAATTACAATGATTTAAAAGATTTCGTTGCGGTTTTATACGACTTGGGTTTGAGTGCCAGAAGTCAGGCGAGGATAATTTCAGGTCTTAAACAATTTTTTGGTTATTTGTTGCTTGAAAATGAGATAAAAGATGATCCAAGCGAGTTACTGGAATTACCAAAAATTGGAAGAAAATTACCTGAGTTTCTTACCATCGAAGAAATTGATTTATTGATTGATTCCATTGATTTAAGTAAGAACGAAGGACATCGAAACAGAGCCATTTTAGAGACCTTATACAGTTGTGGATTGCGTGTGAGTGAATTGGTAAATCTTCGTTTCTCCGATTTGTTTTTTGAAGAAGGATTTATTCGGGTTATTGGAAAAGGGAATAAAGAACGTTTGGTACCTGTTAGCCCTAGTGTAGAAAAAGAAATGGGGATTTACAACGACTTCATTCGGCGTCATCAATCGATTCAACCCGGTAATGAAAATATTGTTTTTCTTAATCGTCGGGGTGCCAAATTGACTCGCGTAATGATTTTTACCATCGTAAAAGATTTGTCAGAATTAGCCGGGATTTCAAAAAATATTTCTCCTCACACATTCAGACATTCATTTGCGACACATATGATAGAAGGAGGGGCAAACTTGCGAGCAGTTCAAGAAATGCTAGGTCATGAATCCATAACAACAACAGAAATATATACACATTTGGATCAACGGTTTTTACGAGACGCAATTATTTCATTTCATCCAAGAAATGCCAAATAACTTATTTGGATTGCGTTTTACTTTCTTTAAAATAGGCCTTTTGACGTATAAAAATCAAAATCACACCTGTTGAGATTGATGCATCAGCAAGATTCCAAATCGCGGGAAATACTTCACTGCCGCCTAACCACGGAACCCAAGCGGGCCAATTAGCCTGAAATTTAAACATGTCCACGACATTACCCATAAGGAATCCTGTATTTCTCACTTCCCTTTTAAATCCATAACAATCCGCAAAAATCCCCGAACCTTCCATGCCATTGTATGGCATACAAGGATCAAAGTTGAAATACAAATCGTAAAACATTGAATCAATTAAATTTCCAGTAGCCCCCGCTAAAACAAGCGTTACGGCAATTACAAATTCTGTTTTGGCGTGTTTTCTAATTTGTTGAAATAGATAATATCCAATTCCAAAAATGGCGATGATTCTGAAAATACTCAAGGCTAATTTGTGCCATATTTTGGACCCAAAAGTTGTTCCGAATGCCATTCCGGGATTTTCTATATATTCTAAAACAAACCAGTTTCCAAAAATAGAAACGGTTTCTCCCGGCATAAACTGGGTTTTGATATACAATTTAATAAGTTGGTCAATCACAAGAATAACCAACAAAACAACTGAGGCGATAATTAATTTTTTCTTCACAAAAACTACCTGTTTTGAGCGTTCTTAGCATCAACACTCATGGTAGCATGAGGCACTAATCTCAAACGCGCCTTCGGTATCAATTTACCTGTTACACGGCAAACACCGTAAGTTTTGTTTTCAATTCGTATCAACGCATTTTGTAGGTTTTGAATGAATTTTTCTTGACGAGCTGCCAATTGAGCAACTTCTTCTCGAGAAAGTGTTTCTGAACCATCTTCCATCATATTGAAGGTCCTGCCTGTATCATCTGTTCCATGATCGTCGCTGTGTGAAAGAGAACCTATAAGCAGCGTGTAATGCTCTTGTGCCTCTTTTAATTTTGCGTGAATGAGGTCTTTAAATTCAATTAGCTCATCATCAGAATATCTATTTTTCTCTTGACTCATTTTTTCAAATTTTCGTTATTAGTTGCCTTACGCAAAGATATATGAAAAATCAAAATCAAAGTCATTCAACAAAATTGTTGTAAAAAGAATCCTTAACTTCGCCTCATGATTCGATTTTTTGTTGAATATAGACTTTCTTGGCTTGTGAGTGCGCCACTTTTAGTGTTGATTTTCAATGTGTTGAATTTCTCTACAGGTGCTTATCTTGTGCCTGACAACTTGAATCTGGGTTTGCTCGGAACGATCACCATTACACCCGTATATTCTGTGATCTTTTCGGCCTTACTCATTCTTTTAAACGGATTTAACCTAACCCGAATTTTCAACGAAAATGATTTTTTTGACAAAAACATTTATTCATCGGGTTTTCTCTACATTGTTTTGATGAGTTTTTTTCACTCATTTTACCATTTAAATATGTTACTCGTTGTACAAACATTGTTAATTGTTGTCGTTCGGGAAATCTTACAAATTCAACAACAAGATGGTGATCAAAAACATGTTTTCAATGGGGCATTTCTTTTGGGTGTTTCAGTGTGTATTCACCCGCCATCTGCCATTTATTTACTTGGTTTTTTGGTGGCTATTTGGAGCTTAAAGTCTTTTCAATTCAAAGATTTTATTTTGATTTTAACAGGTGTTTTCCTTCCAATTATGTATATGGGGAGCTATTACTTTTTGCAAGATAAAAAAATAGACATTGATATATTGAGTTCACCAACTAATTGGAAAATTGTTGTTTTTGACATGTTGTTTACGCTCATTAATTGTTCGTTTTTATTTTTAATTGCCTTGGTGAGTTATCGTTCAAGTGCTGTAAAATCAACGCTTCGCCTGCGGAAAATGATGCTTCCGCTTATTTTGTTTTTTGTTTTTGGGTTAATATTAGGGGTCTATGATTTTATCTTTTATTTTCAGACAGAACGCTTGTGTTTGATTTTAACAACCTTACCTTTTTTAATAAATTATGCCTTTATTAATCGAACATACTCCTTGTTCGCCGGAATATTGTTCATCATGGGATTAGGTTATTCTTTTATTAAATTTTTTACAGTCTTACCCCACAGTTAGTGGTTATTTTATATACCTTTGATATACTTTTAGATCTTAACTTAAAATAAATGAAATTCGGAGTTGTAACTTTTCCTGGATCCAATTGTGACCAAGATATGATTGATGTTCTCAAAGAACAATTAGGGCAATCGGTTGTAAACCTATGGCACAAAGATTCAAGTATTCAGAACGTAGATTTTGTTATTCTGCCTGGTGGTTTTTCCTATGGTGATTATTTAAGATCAGGTGCAATTGCTCGATTTTCCCCAATAATGAATGAGGTTGTTAATCATGCAAAACGTGGTGGGTATGTAATGGGTATTTGCAATGGGTTTCAAATTCTAACAGAAACTGGTCTTGTTGATGGGGTGCTTTTACATAATTCAAATCAACGATTTATTTGTAAAAATGTGTTTTTAAAACCTTCTTCTAAATCAGCTGCAATTACTAAAAATTTGACTGATAATGCATACAAAATTCCAATTGCTCATGGCGAAGGACGTTTTTATGCAGATGAAGCAACCATAAAAAAACTGGAAGATAACGATCAAGTTTTATTCAGATATTGTGATGATAATGGAGAAATCACAGGTGATGCAAATCCAAATGGTTCAGTGAATAATATTGCAGGAATCACCAATGACACGAAGAATGTCTTTGGTATGATGCCTCACCCTGAAAGAGCAGCAAGTGCAATTCTTTCCAACGAGGATGGAATTGCTATTTTTCAATCTCTCCTGCAAAATTGCTAATCGAAAACAATTAACATGAAAGTATTATTACTTGGTTCTGGAGGAAGAGAGCACGCACTCGCTTGGAAAATTTCTCAGAGCTCCATCCTAGAAGCACTTTACATCGCTCCGGGAAATGCTGGAACGCGTCAATACGGTAAAAACGTGAATATTGCTGCTACAAACTTTGAAGAAGTTAAAGCTTTCGTGCTTGAAAAAAATATCGAAATGGTGGTTGTTGGACCTGAAGAGCCGCTCGTTAATGGTATCCATGACTTTTTTCTGCAAGATGAGGCACTATGTAAAATCCCGGTTATAGGTCCGCAGAAACTTGCAGCACAGCTTGAAGGCAGTAAAGATTTTGCCAAGGAGTTTATGCAACGACATAATATTCCAACTGCAAAGTATGCTAGTTTTACCAAAGAAACCCTAGATCAAGGATTAGCTTACCTCGAAAAAATGAAACCGCCGTATGTTCTCAAAGCAGACGGTCTAGCTGCAGGAAAAGGTGTTTTGATTTTAGATTCCCTGGAAGAGGCAAAATTAGAACTTTATCAAATGCTTGCAGATCAGAAATTTGGAAAAGCGAGTGCCAAGGTAGTTGTTGAACAATTTTTAAAAGGTATTGAACTTTCTGTTTTTGTATTGACAGATGGAGATTCTTATAAAATTCTGCCAGAAGCAAAAGATTACAAACGAATTGGGGAAAAAGATACTGGCTTAAATACAGGAGGAATGGGGGCAGTATCTCCGGTTCCTTTTGCGCAAGGAGCATTTTTGGATAAGGTTACCAATCAAGTCATTATTCCAACAGTTAAAGGATTAAAACAGGATGGAATTCCTTACAAAGGGTTCATTTTCTTCGGTTTAATCAATGTTAAAGGAGAACCATATGTTATTGAATACAATTGTCGAATGGGAGATCCTGAAACAGAAGTTGTTATTCCAAGGTTAAAGTCCGATATTTTGGATTTGTTTGAAGGAATTGCCACCAATACACTCTCCGAGCGTGATATTCAGTTTTTTGATCAAAGCGCTGCAACGGTCATGATGGTTTCTGGCGGTTATCCGGAAAAATATGCGTCAGGTAAATCTATTTATGGTTTGAATAGCGTTATTGATAGTTTGGTCTTTCACGCAGGAACTAGTGCAGATGGTCCATCAATTAACACAGCTGGGGGAAGGGTTTTAGCCGTTACTTCCTATGGCAAAAATATAGAATCAGCCTTGGCGAAATCTTACGAAAACATTCAAAAAATATCATTTGATAATGCCTATTACAGAAAAGATATTGGATTTGATTTACTCTGATAATTCATTATGGAATCTGAAAGCATAAATTATATCATCATTCTGGTTTCGCTAATCTTCTCAGCCTTCTTTTCAGGTATGGAACTGGCCTATTTGTCATCCAATCGATTGAAAGTAGAACTGGATAAATCGAAAGGAACATTGACCAGTAAAATTATTGGTGCTTTTTATTCCAATGAATCAAATATGATAACATGTTTGTTATTAGGTAATAATATTTCTCTTGTACTTTTCGGGCTAGCTTCATCAGCGATTTTAAATCCAATAATCGGGAATTATATTGCAAGTAATGCACTCATTCTAATTTTACAAACAGTTTTATCGACATTACTGGTTCTTTTTGTAGCTGAGTTTCTTCCTAAAGCAATTGTACAATTAAATCCAAATAAATTTTTGACCTTAGGCTCTGGGTTTTTATTTATTTTATATGTCCTTCTTTTCATTCCTTCTCAGTTCATTTTGTTTATCAGTAGCGCTTTACTGCGGATTTCAGGAACAAAATTGGAGAGAAATGAAAAGATTTTCAACAAAGTAGATTTGGAACATTTCATTCAAGAAATGAATACAAAAATCCCTTCTGAAGCTCACTTTGGAAATGAGATTCAAATACTTCAAAATGCTTTGGATTTTTCAAAGGTAAAGGCTCGTGATTGCATGATTCCAAGGACTGAAATTGTTTCTGTCGATGTAGAAGAATCAATAGAAGAACTATCCAAGTTATTCATTTCCACAGGGCTTTCAAAAATTATTGTATACCGAGATTCGATTGATAATATAATTGGTTATGTACATTCCTTTGAAATGTTCAAACGACCTCAGTCAATTAAACAAATTTTGATGCCTATTTCATTTGTTCCAGAAGCCATTCCAGGCAGTGAATTACTTGAACAATTTACCAAACAAGCTGGTAATATCGCAGTTGTTGTTGATGAATATGGAGGCACGGCAGGATTGATTACCATCGAAGATATCATCGAAGAAATTTTTGGTGATATAGAGGATGAACATGATAAAGACGATTGGTTGGAAGAGAAAATTAACGATAAGGAATATGTTTTCTCTGCAAGAGTTGACATTTCATATATC
>JBIKQS010000354.1:0-2710 GCA_044349575.1 Crocinitomicaceae bacterium | reverse complement strand
TCCTTCCGCGTGAATAGATACCTTTTTTGAAAACAAATTGGCAAGAAAGGAGAACATGCGTAATGCCAAACCTGATTCACCAACTGAAATGGATAAGTTTTCTACTTGTTGATTTTTTGGTGGTTTGATCTGTAGGTTTTTTGCACCCTGTATTTCACAACCCAAATCCAGAAGAATTTGCCTACAAGCAAGCACGTCATTGCTTTCATCACAACCACGAAGGATTGAATTTCCTTCCGATAACAAACTTAATGCTAAGGCTCGTTGTAAATGACTTTTGGAAGCATTTGCCTGAATTTTATGATTAAAAATAAAGGGGTTAACAGTCTTCACGCTTTCTGTCAGATTTGAGGATTTCAGATTGGATATGTATAGATTCCTCGTGAATGAGTTTAAAAAGCGAGGTTGAAAAATCATGTGCTAAATCAGATTCAATCGCCTTACCAACATTTTTTTTGAGTGTTTCTTCCCATTGAGAGGATTGTAAAACAGCCAAGTTGTGTTCCTTTTTATACAAGCCGATTGTCTCTGATATTTTCATTCTTTCTCTCAATAAATGAATAATATCTTCATCTAATGCCTGAAGTTGAGCCCTAAATTCAGTTATGTCTGAATTCTCGATTTCATGGTGATTACGGATTTTAAGTTTGTTTAATAATTCAGCAAGTGCAAGTGCATCAATTTGTTGTTTTGAATCTGTCCATGCCTTGTCTGGATTGAAATGTGTTTCGATCATCAATCCATGATATTTTAAATCCATTGCTTTTTGAGCAATATCATACAATAACTCTCTTCGACCACCAATGTGTGAAGGGTCACATATCAGCGGAATTTGGGGTAGTTCGTGCATGAAGTCAATTGGAATTTGCCAGTTTGGATTATTTCTGTAAAAGGTTTTTTCGTATACTGAAAAGCCACGATGAATAGCTGAAATAGTTTTTATCCCACTTTTGGCTAAGCGTTCAACGGCTCCTATCCATAGTTTTAAATCTGGATTAACGGGATTTTTTACCATTATTGGAACATCAACACCAGCCAGAGCTTCCGCTAATTCTTGAACAGAAAAAGGGTTTGTTGTTGTTCGTGCACCTATCCACAGTAGATCAATATTGGCTTTAAGAGCCGATTCAACATGTTCGGGTTTTGCAACTTCAGTGGCTACTTTCAAGCCCACTTCAGTTTTCACTCGTTTCAACCATTCTAACCCAATGTTTCCAATTCCTTCAAATTCTCCAGGTCGCGTGCGTGGTTTCCAAATGCCAGCTCGAAAATAGTCAGGTTTGCATTGAACCAAACTTTTGGCAGTTTCCATCACTTGCTCCTCAGTTTCAGCACTACAAGGTCCGGCTATTAAAAAAGGTTTTTTATACATCTAAACGAGTTGTTAAAGTATCAACAAGTGAACAAGAGCAAAGTTGCTAAGAAAAATGGAAAAGTAAGTAATTGTGCCTCATAATTCAATAAGCGAAAAAGTTTTAATTAATAGAGAAGTAAGTATTTACAGATCGATTAATAAAAGAAAAAGTAAAGAATTCAACATTTTAAATAACACAAATACAACTTATTTTTTAAACTTGAAGTATTGAGATAAATGGGAATTGACAAAGTTCACTTTTTTTAGTATATTTGGTTAAACAATATTTCTTTGATCATGAAAATTTCATTATTCACGCTACTATTTTTTCTAATTACCAATACCATAATTGGACAATCTGTAAGTACTTCACAAGTGAGCACCGCAAATTGCATCAATTCTCAGTTCTCCGGTGCTGGAGTATCAATTTTCAACATTAAGGTAAATGGCGTTTTGGTAGATGCAGCATTTACAGCACCAAATATTGGTTATTTTACTAATTCAAATTCGAATTTCCCTTTTTCTTCAGGGATTGCGATTACTACGGGCAATATAGCAGGGGTACAAGGACCTAATAATTCAACTTCCCTAACTAATAACAATCCTCCAACTTTGGATGTTTCTGCGGATCCACATTTAATTGCCATTGCTAATGGAACGGTTTATAATGGAATGGTATTAGAATTTGATTTTATTCCGGTAGGAGATTCAGTTTCCTTCAATTACATTTTTGGATCAGAGGAATATCCTGAATTCTCCCCTTCAACCTTTAACGATGCCTTTGGAATGTTTCTTTGGGGGCCAAACATAAACGGTCCTTATCAGCTGAATGGTTATCCAAATGGCGGGAAAAATATAGCCACACTTCCTGATGGAACGCCGGTCACAATAAATAATGTCGGTGATGAAACAAACACTTCCTATTATAGACCAAATGATAATGGGAGTTATTACGGAGATGCCATCCAATACGATGGAACTACCGTTGAGCTCGTCGCTGGACATCAAACAGAATGTGGAGGAGCTTATCACTTGAAGATAGTAATTGCCAATGTGGGTGATCAGGCTTTTGATTCAGGAGTGTTACTGGAAGCGGGAAGCTTTACCTCAAGTCCAGATTCTTATTGCGGTCAAACCTTTGGTTCAGTGTTTTTTGATTATAATGTAAATTGCGTTCGTGATTATCTGGATAATGGGGCAGAAGGAATCAATGTAACTATCAATCCGGGTAACCATATTGTTACAACAGGTCCAGGTGGGTTTTGGTTTATTGACTCTTTACCACTTGGCAGTTATTCAATAACGGTTGATACTACCAACTTAAATTTAATCCCATCTTGTCTAGCAACCCAATAT
>JBIKQS010000353.1:0-2721 GCA_044349575.1 Crocinitomicaceae bacterium | reverse complement strand
ATGCAAATGATCAAATTTACCCGGGTGCAACTGAAATTTGTGATTCTGAAGATAATGATTGTGATGGAAGTACAGATGAAGGATTGAATTTTATAACCTATTATACAGATGCAGATAATGATGGTTTTGGAACGGGAAATACAGGTGTTTCATTGTGCGAAGTCCCAGGCCCCGGATTTAGTACAAATAATGAAGATTGTGATGATACTGATGGGCAAATTAATCCAAATTCCACCGATATTTTAGACAATGGAATTGATGAAAATTGCGATGGCGTTGATGGTATATTAGGGGTAAATGATATTTTGTCATTTTCTTCTTCGATCTATCCAAATCCAACATCTGGTAATTCTTATGTGATATTTTCATCCAAACAAAAGGGAGAGCTAAGTTTGCGTGATTTGAATGGCAAAATAGTTTTCAATAACTCATTCGATCAAAAAGAAGTTGAAATTATATCGTCTGGTTTGACTCCTGGAACATATATCCTTGAAATAAATATCAATGGAAGGAAATTATTCTCCAAGTTAATGAAGTTATAACACGTAAATGTTCATGTAAAACCCACATTTGTTCATCAAATAGTGGGTTTTTTTAATTTTATGCTATATTTACGAGAGAAAGTGTTGTTACCTGTAACTTTCACTTTGTTCAAATTGTTCTAACTGTATAGCGAAGAAATTGGAGAAACTCGACTACAATATAGCGGTAAAAGAACACAGCAATGCGTTGTATAGCTTTGCGGTTCATTTCCTTAGAAATAAGGAAGACGCTAGGGATATTGTACAAGATTCTTTCGAAAAGCTCTGGTTGAACTGTGAAAAAGTCGAACATTCTAAAGCTAAATCGTGGTTATTCACCTGTACCTATAATGCAATGGTGAATTTCGTTACGAGAAATCAAAGAATTGTTTTGACAGAGACTTCAAAACTTCCTGAAAGTGTTGAAAAAACTCATTCGCAGTTCGAATCTCAGCAGGTTGTGGACAGAATCGTTAGTATTTTACCGCCTCTTCAAAAAAGTATTATTCTTTTGAGAGATCTCGAAGGATATTCATACGAAGACATAGGCGAAATACTTGATTTGTCTCCTTCGCAAGTTAAGGTTTACTTGTTTCGTGCAAGAAATAAAGTAAAGAAGCAGTTACAACATTTGAATATTATACAATGAGCGGACCATCATTTGAAAACATCGATCGCTGGCTTTTTGAATACGTTGAAGGAAATTTAACGCAAGAACAAGAACGGCAATTAGAAGCATTTCTGTTGGATCATCCTGAATTTGATTTGGATTTAGACTCGTGGCAAATGGCTAGAGTACAGCCTATTTCCTACGAATTCCCTAATCAAGAAACGCTTTTTCAAGAAGAAAAAAGACGTCGACGAATCCTTCCATTTGTATTTGGGGGAGCTGCATTTACATGCGTTTTAGCTTTATCGATACTCATGCTATCAAAAGCAGAAGAGGTAAAATCTATTGCTAGGGTTCAAAATCCTCAAAAACCAATTTCATTTAATAAATCAGTCAAAACTCAAGTGCCAACAGTAAAATCAAAGACTCAGGTTTCTCAGTTGGTCAATCCAAATTATTTTATAGCTAGCTCAAAAAGATTTGCGCAATCTGAATCTCCTATTTTTTACAATGGACAGCACAAAGATTTAAATTATGCCCCAGTTGAAAATTTTGAGTTTGTCTCAAATCCCAAAAAAGAGTTCACTGATTTTGCTTCAAAAGATTTAAAACTTGAAGGATCAAACAAGAAATCGGATGAGTTAGTTTCTGAAAATTCTGAAATTGGTTCCCAAGACTCTACTTCAATTAGTGAGGTTACCAGCGAGAATTCAAATCAAGTTTCAAGTCTTGACCAAAAGAAAAAAGTAGATCAAAAGAAAAAAAATAGTTCAACGGCCTCAAATTCAAAACTATCACTTAAAAAAATAGTTAAGAATTTGAATGACTTTGTGGGTAATGAAATTGGATTAAAAAACACGCGGGACCATCAACTACATGTTCCAGGCTTATCTCAATTAGATGCTAATTTTTCTAGCGCGGGTGATATTTCCAGTACGCGATTTAGAACGGTTTCACGTGCTCAATGGATAGGGCAAGAAAATCAATCATTTTCAAATCAATTGTCGCTTGATTGGTTCACTAAATCCTTGAAATCGGGTTTTGGTATTCAGGGTAACTATATGATTTACGGAAATGGTGTTATTCAAAATTGGAATGCAGCATTTATTTATTCACCTAAGATTTTAATTTCGAAATCATTTCTGATTGAACCAGGGATTCGATTGAAAATGGGAAGTAAAATTTTGAACAATAATTTGGTAAATAATACCAATAAGGTAGAGGTTGAAAGAGATAATTCACTTGATTTTTATGCAGATGGATCTACTCCAATAGGAAGAAATCAATGGTTCCGTGATTTAGGAACGTCTTTGTTGATTCATTCTAAATGGTTTTATATTGGTGCACAAGCAGATAATTTACTTCGTCACCAAGATAATATTTATTCAAATGCAATTTCAAGTCCGCGAAGAGCCGGTATTTATTATTCGGTAAACTTTGGTACTGAGTACCAATCAAAATCAGGAGATCTATCTTTTTCTCCATATGGTTTTTATGAGAAATTTGAGAATAGAGAGGAAGCTTGGGGTGGGTTTAATTTTCAATATAAAGTATGGTCATTTGGAGGAGCTTTGTCAAATAAGTCAAATT
>JBIKQS010000350.1:0-2723 GCA_044349575.1 Crocinitomicaceae bacterium | reverse complement strand
AATACCTTGATTGTTTGCGCCAACTGAAGATTGTTTAGAAACGTAGGTATCGTAACGAAATATTTTTTCTTGTGCTTCTGTACTTACCACTTTTTCAATAACATCTGATTTAAAAAATTTCATTGAAATTTGACTTTCCTGATCGGTCAACACTAAATAGGTGCTCGGGTCAATGAGGAATCCATCAAAGGAGTTTTTATGGTGCGTAGTTTCATGAATAATGGATTCAAATTCATTTATTAAATGCTCTCTATTTTGTGCGTTAAAGGAATTTGATTGTACTACTCCATTTACTGATCTTGTCCAACTATTCGGGGAAGAATAACTCGATTGAATTAACGAAACATACTCTGGAGCATACTGATAGCAAAATGAGAGTACATACTCTTTTTCTGAATACGTTGGTTGAAATTGAACTTTAACAGGCAAAGGTTTAATTCCAATAGCAAAAGAGAAATTGACACTAAAGGTCAGGGCGAAGAGGGGGATAAGATTTTTCATAGCCCCCTAAAAATTCAATTGTAGATAAAAGTTACAAATGATCAGATGAAATTATTCAGAATTGTACATTTTTAAGTAACTAAATTAGCTTTTCGAAATAAATTAAGTAATTCTGTATTTTTGTAGTATCGGGATGTAGCGCAGTCCGGTAGCGTACACGTCTGGGGGGCGTGTGGTCGCAGGTTCAAATCCTGTCATCCCGACTTTTTAAACGAGATAGTTTAGTTTGATCTCAGTTTTCCCTACCACTGAATTACTTCTCCTCCTGTCTCTTTCAAGTATTCATTCGCTAGACTGAAATGCTTACAGCCAAAAAAACCTCTGTGTGCAGAAAGGGGAGAAGGGTGTGGAGCTTTTAATACCAAGTTGTCGTTTGAATTTATGAAATCTGCCTTACTTTGAGCTTTTGAACCCCAAAGGAGATAAACTACATTTCTACGTTCACTCATGAGCTTTTGCAAGACAAAATCAGTGAATTTTTCCCAACCTTTATTTGCATGACTTTCAGGCTTTCCTTCACGAACAGTTAGCGTTGCATTAAGTAATAAAACTCCTTGATTTGCCCATCGGAGCAGATTTCCATTTTCAGGAAAGGGAATAGCTAAATCACGCTCAAGTTCTTTGAAAATATTTTTTAAACTTTTAGGAAAAGGTTTCACCTCTTCTTGAACAGAAAAGCTCAACCCATGCGCATGACCACGAGTTGGGTAGGGGTCTTGACCGAGAATAACGACACGTACATTGGATAGCGCACAAACATTGAATGCATTAAAAACGTCTTCTTTTTTCGGGAAAATAGAATCGGGAAAATGGGAATATTCTTCATCCACAAATGCCATCAAGTTTTTAAAATAGGTCTTCTTAAACTCTTCATGTAGATGTTCTTTCCAATCGGATTGTAGGTTGATTTCCATAGCAACAAATTTAATGACTATGCCAAAAAACTAAAATAAAAAACTAAATTTGTTTTATGGCGATTTATTCCTTTAATGGTTTTATTCCGGTTGTCAAACCAAGTTCTTTTATTCATCCACAAGCCTCAGTTATAGGAGATGTAATAATTGGCGAAAATGTTTACGTTGGTCCTGGTGCCGCTATTCGTGGTGATTGGGGGCGAATAATTATTGAAGACGGTTGCAACGTACAAGAAAATTGTGTTATTCACATGTTTCCAGGAACCACAGTTTATCTTAGAAAAGGCGCTCACATTGGTCACGGGGCAATAATTCATGGGGGAACTATCGGTGAAAATTCGCTCATTGGAATGAATGCAGTGGTAATGGATGATGTTGAAATAGGGAAGGAATGTATTATTGGTGCTTTGTGTTTTGTGCCCTCAAAAATGTGTATTCCACCTAGAAGTATAGTAGTGGGAAATCCGGCAAAAATAGTAAAGGAAGTTTCAGATGAAATGATTGCATGGAAAACAGAAGGAACGGCCTTGTATCAGCAATTACCCGCGGATTGTTATGAAAAAATGACTGAATGCGAACCGCTGAATCAAGTTGAAGAAAATAGACCCGAGCATACGTCCTCTTATAAAATCTGGAAGAATGAAAAGTAGACGTAGTATAAAAATACTTTTTTCAATTTTGACAGCCATATTTCTTATTGAGATAAGTTCCTCAAGTTGCACGAGAGGCGTGGCTACATTTTCACTTTCAGGAACCATCACGGATGCTACCTTTTCACAAGGTCATTCTGGTGCTGTGCTCAAACTCTCTAAGGTAATGATCACAACTGGGGAAGAAATTTTGATGGAAACAAAAACCTTGGGTGCTGATGGGAAATATGAGTTTAAATTCCCAAGAGAAAAAGTAGAAAAATACATACTTAGAGTAAACAAACCTTTGTATTTCGATATAGAAGAAGATATTCAATTTTCTTCCTTATCAGTAGGTTCAGTCAATGTCCGTGATTATGCTACCAAAGCCAAATCATGGGTTGAATTGCGTTTTGTAAATTCGTCAGTTTTACCAACAGATCATTTTCGGTTTATTAAATTTCAAGGGTTGGAAAATTGTGCGGAATGCTGCACAGCTGAACAAGTAGATCTATTTGCAGATGCGTATTATTCCAGAACCTGTGTCAATGAAGCGCTTTCAGTGTATTCAATTTATTACCAAGTAATGGGAACTACCACGCAAGATGTAGTTGAGGTAGTGACCCAACCTTTTGATACTACTTTGCTTCTTGTGAACTATTGAGGTTTTTAGTAAGAA
>JBIKQS010000351.1:0-2723 GCA_044349575.1 Crocinitomicaceae bacterium | reverse complement strand
ATCCATTGGTATAGAATTTTTTCCTAATGTGATATCAATTTCATTGGACCAAACATTTTTTCCATTTAAATCAATCATGTTTAACGAAATTTTCTCGAATTGTGAAGAAAAGAATGAAATTGAAAACTCACCATTTGAAGGATTAGGGGAAAGAGAGATAGACTCGATAAATTGTTGTAATTCAGGTATTCCAGCGCAAGATTCTACAGTTACATTAACAGGGATTGTTGTACCTACACATCCATTTTCTTCGTTCATTACTAAGAAAGTTGTATCTGAATACAGAACATTAGTGGTAAATGTCGTTCCTGTGCCAATTTGCTGATTATTTGTGTTTAACCAAGAAATATTTGCACCTCCGGTTGCGCTTAAAACAGCAGGTTCTCCTTCGCAAATTGTTACATCTGAAACGATAGGATTTGTTACCTGCTGAATTGCTACATTAACGGGTACTTGAGCACTCGAACATTGACCGTTTTGAGTTAAAATTTCCCAATCGTACAGGTAATAGTAGTAAGAAGCTCCTGCTGACGTGCCGATAATTGAAACGGAATTGTTTAAATTATAGGGAAATGTAGCCGAATTATTATTTCGGTATAAACCTGATACTGTCATTGCTGTTACACCAAGTCTCAAGTTTGAATCTGCCGCTACCGGAAAATTCAAGTTTACTCTACTCATTCCAGCAGGTACTGTAACAGTTGTTGCTTGCAAATCCTGTCCTTGTTCATTTTGTAATTTAATCGTTAGGTTTCCAGCTGATTGAGCATAAACCAAAGCGGATTTTATGGTTAGCGCTTCATGAGCGTTGAAAATATTGTATTGCGCACTGTTTACATATCCACCACCACCAATTCCATTTGTATGTGGTTCAGCAAATAGTGTGTCGCTGTAAGAATCTGTATTTTCAACAAAATAGGTTGTGTTTTGATTTAATACTGGTGTTGTAAATGTAAGACCGCTGTTAACTAAGTTTCCTTGATCATCAAACCATCTCACATTTCCAGTTGAAGAGGCAGTTAAAGTTGCACTTTGACCACCACAAATTGATTGATCTGCGACCAAAGGTGCGTTAGGAGTTACATTATTTACAACAAAAGGTTCTGTTGTTCCGGTGCCACAATAATTGGTTACAGTACAGTAGTATGAACCTGGCTGAGAAACAGTAATACTCTGAGTTGTTTGTCCTGTATTCCACAAAAAGCTTGTGCCGGCCGTAGCTGTTAAGGTCATTGAAGAACCTGAACAAAGATTGCTAGAGCTATTAGATGTGATTTTTGGCAATGCACCTGAATTAACGGGTTGTTGCATCGTTAAAGTTACTGGTACTGCCGTGTAGTTGTTGTCCTCTCTCTCCTCTTGGAAAAAATTGTTCTTGTCAACTTCCATTACAATGTAATAATCTCCATTACAAGTGTTTGAAGGTACGTTGATCCACATACCGTCTAGGTGTTTCCCATAAACATCAGTCCAACCTGATGAGATTCCTTGTTCAACGACAGAACAATTGTAAGCACCACCTCCCAAGTTCCAATTAGGAAAATTAGCATTCAACATTGTGCTTCCTTGGTTGTACACAGTATTTTCATCACGGCAATGTCCGTAATACGTACTTGCGGTTGAAGTACCACACTGACCATAATCCATTAAACAAAAACCAATTTTTGCACCTTCACCAACGATTGGCCAATTGAGAGGGTTCGGATCGGATGTAGCTAATCTTAAAGTCATTACTGCCCAATCGTCAACGTGGTTATGACCGTGAGCTGAATGGTAGGTCATGCTACCTCTCCACGTATCAACATAAGACATAACATTTCCATCTTTTTTATATACTCGTTGAACCAACATTTGCTTAGGATTAGGATTCCCATTTGGACACGTAAAAGCTCCCGTTGCTGCAACATTATATACAGTATCACTTCCACAAATAAAAGCACGTTTTCCCGTTGCATCTTGACCTCTAACAGTGAAAGAACCATGACCAATATTTGGAGTGGAACCAGTTACGCGAAGTCTTCCATCGTCTGGACCTTGACCATTGTAATTTGTTCCTGCACCCGATTGAGGGTATTCTGTCCAGCCTCCGTTAGAAATACCCTTCCACGAAGCTGTAATATCTGGAAGTAAAAAGCAATTTAACGACCCGTCTTCACACACACATGATGTTGCATCTGTGGTTGTACACTGAGAAAAATAAAGGTTTATACAAGCCGTAAAACCCAACATGAGTAAAAATTTTTTCATAGTTTATTGATTTAGCGTTTTAAAGATAAAACTTTTTTTTAGTATAGCACTTATTTATGGATTTTATAATTAAAATTTATTAATGTCCAAAATTTATCAGTAATGTTGATTATCAGGGTTTTCATTCTTCTTAATAAAAGGTACTTTTGTAAAAATATGTCTAAATATACTATCAGTTGGATTTTACTTATTGTTCTTGCCTGCATATGGGGAAGTTCTTTTATCCTCATGAAAAAAGGAATGTTCGCTGAAGACGGGGCTGTTATTTTTACACCACAACAAGTAGGAGCCTTGCGCATGTTGATAGCAGCTCTTGCATTATTACCGATTTCAATTACTAAGGTTAGATTAATAAAATGGAAGAATGTGCTACCTTTTGCTGTAGTTGGTTTTTGTGGAAATTTCTTACCAGCTTTTCTTTTTACCTATGCCGAAACAGGTATTTCATCGGGACTGGCAGGAATGTTAAATAGTTT
>JBIKQS010000352.1:0-2723 GCA_044349575.1 Crocinitomicaceae bacterium | reverse complement strand
CGCGAAAGTTCACCAGTTGCGTATGGAAAATCTGCTTGATTTTGAAGTATAAACTCTGTTAGGGTAACGATTCTCGACATAGAATTGATTTTGGAGTGTAAATATCGAAATAAATTACAAATATCAGACTATTCGCTTGAATGACACGCTAGATTTATAAATTAGAATAAAAAGGAAAGGTAATATTCGATTCAATTTTTAGAAGAAATCAAATACTAATGACCTTTAGAAGCTGAACTACGATCCAGCTGAACGCCTTCTTTTTTTAGTATAGCTGACGTTTGTAGCGCAAAAAAGATTAAATAAACAAAACAACAAACACCAACCCAATAGGAATTTTGAATACCTAAACTAGTGTCTGCCAAGGCTCCTTGCGCAGTTGAAATAAAACCACCCCCCATAATCATCATAATCAATAAACTTGAGGCCGTATTTGTTTTTGAACCTAAACCAGCAATGGATAAAGTGAAAATGCAAGGCCAAAGGGTACTGCAAAATAAACCAACAGCGATAAAAGCAAAAACACTCACCATACCGGAAGCAAACATTCCGATAAGTAGAGCGATTATTCCTAAAATAGAGTAATAGATTAATTGTTTGCTTGGACTTCCCATGCTTAAGAAATCGGCAAGTATCAAAATAACTATTAGTCCCAAATAAGGATAAAAAATGCTTAAATCAGTTCCGGAAAATGAATTAACAAAAAGGAAAATTCCAAAAGCAACAAATGGTAATACAATTCCCAAAATCATCTTTAATTGTTTGTTTGAGGTAAATGCTCCTGCTGCTGAAGTCCATCGACCGATCATTAAACTCGCCCAAAATAGGGAAACATAAGGCGCTATGTCTTGTTCCTTAAAGCTAAGTTTTTGTTTCATAAATTCGGGTAAATTACTCGCAGTTGAAACTTCAACGCCTACATAGATGAAAATAGCAATCATTCCCAATAAAACTTGAGGTTTTCTCATAACTGAAATCATAGCATTTATACTATACTCAGGCTGATCATCTTGCGTGAGTTTATCAGGGACATTTGAAAACTTGAAAAGTAATGCAGCCAATAAAAATGCAGCACCAAGAACTAAATAAGGAGTTTGCACAGCCTCTAAATTTAAAGTTTGCTCACCTGCCTCGGACGATCCAAAAATTGCAAACGCTACGATTACTGGTCCAATTGTGGTACCTACATTGTTGATTCCACCTGCAAGACTCAAACGAATATTTCCTTTAGCAGGGTCACCCATTTGGATGGCCAGTGGATTAGCCGCAATTTGTTGTAAGGAGAAACCAAGCCCAACAATAAATAATCCTGAAATAAGTAATTCAAACGATGCTGTATTTGAGGCAGGAATAAATAACAATGTTCCAAGTGCAGAAATAACTAATCCTAGTGCAAGTCCGTTTCGATAGCCCAGTTTGTTCAAAATATCTTGCTTTAAAAATGCAGAGATCCCAAAATACAACAAAGACCCAACGGTGTATGCGACATAAAAAGCAAATGAAATCATTTGAGACTTAAGTTGCGATAAATTAAGTGCTTTTTTGAAAACCGGAATTAAAATATCATTACTTGCTGCAACAAAGCCCCAAAAGAAAAATATCGTAATTAAGGTTCCAAAAGCACGAGAAGAATTTTTCATAAACTTAAAATATAGTCCAAATTACTATAATTTGATAATATGGCGTGTTTTGATGGTAAAATATTTCGATTTTGATTCATGAAAATGGATTTTTCAATTCAAAGTCCCTAAAGATTTGTTTCAATAAAAAACCCCTGAAAAACAGGGGTTTGATTGGTTTTTAAGAGGTCTCAAGCAGATTCGAACTGCTGTAGACGGTTTTGCAGACCGGTGCCTAACCGCTCGGCCATGAGACCTTTTCTGAAATGCAAATTTATGAATTTTTAGTCATAAATGAATAGGAAATTGAAATAAATACAATAATTATCGATTGAGATGGCTCTTTTTATCTAATATACACTCGTCAATAAGTCAAATAAAGCTGGTTGAACTGTAGAATTTGATTTTTTGTCCTTCAATTTTTTGGAGGTCGTAATGCTATTCATATCCTCCTGCAAATAAACATCATTTCTGCTTATTGCATTCTGTTCAACGGAGCTAATACTCATCTTTCTTGTTCTAGTTGGTGCGGCAGTAAAAAAAGTATTTGATTCACTTTTCTCCTCGGATGGCAATGATGAAAAAGAATCTGAAATCATTTTTGTATCTGTTTCTAAATTGTTAAAAGCGTCATTTTCTGGTTTTTTTGATGGTGATTGAGTAGTGATGTTTTTTGTTGGGTTGACTACTTGTTTGTCACTGTCTGTCACTTTTTCCACACTTTCATTTTTTTCTATTTTTGACGTGTTTACTTTCTCTTTTTGAGCTTTGTTGCTTGAATTCGTGTTGTCAACTTGTGCAATTATTGGTTGTTCCGTACTTTCTGTTGTGACAAATTGAAAAATTAGCAAAGTAACAACAAGAACAGCAGCAATCTGTACAATGGGATATAAGTAAAAAGGTTTATTCGGAGGGAAGATTTTAACCAGAAATCCGGGTTTTCCAAATTTAGTTTCAAAAACCTCGTCTAGACTACCTTTGGTCATATAATGAGTTTCGAACTTTTGGTCAGACTTATAAATTTCTAATTGATTGAAAAAATGGCGCAAATTTTCATAGTCTTCTTCAGTATTTCCAAACACTGAAAAGGCCTTTAGTTCCTCA
>JBIKQS010000349.1:0-2739 GCA_044349575.1 Crocinitomicaceae bacterium | reverse complement strand
AAAATAAACCTGTTCTTGTCTATTGTGTAGCAGGGGGAAGAAGCGAAAATGCCGCTGAACTATTGAAAGATTGGGGTTTTAAGGAGGTGTATGATTTAGAAGGCGGATACAACGGCTGGAAATAATGTTTTTATAACGTTAAATATCTCTTTACTATTTATTTGTTTTAACAAAACCCGTATTTTCGCTCAAATATTTTGAGTTGGAAATTGCAATTATTCCCCTTGTCGTTTTTGTAGGAAGTGTGCTTACCTTTTTTTCTGGATTTGGATTAGGCACTCTTCTTTTGCCCGTTTATTGCATTTTTTTTCCGGTTGAAGTAGCAGTATTCGCAACGGCCATAGTTCATTTCTGCAATTCTTTATTCAAGGTTATTTTTGTATTCAAAGAAATTAATTATTCCCTTCTCATCCGTTTTGCACCCTCAGCCATCGCATTTGCTTTTATTGGAGCAGGAATGTTGAGTTTCCTGGAGGTTTACAATACCGAAATCAGCTACGATTTATATGCTTTTCATAATACAATAACGCCTATAAAATTAGTAATAGGGGTCACCATGATCAGTTTTGCTTTTGTCGAATTCTTTTATAAAAAGCAATCGTTCAAGATAACACCAATACGATTAGTAATCGGAGGAGCATTAAGTGGTTTTTTTGGAGGATTATCCGGTCATCAAGGTGCATTTCGTTCTATGTTTTTAGCAAAAGCAAATGTCACTAAAGAAGAATTTGTGGCTACCTCAAGCGCCATTGGTTTTTTAATCGATATTTCTCGATTGTTAACCTATTTCATGACTTTGTCCATTCTGAAAACTTCGGAAGTTTTATCAAATCCCGTTTTGTTGATTTCAGTGATGGTTGCTTTTTCAGGAAGTTATGTCGGCTCTAAGCTTTTAGTAAAAACAACTATTGGTTCTATTCAGAAAATGGTTGCATTATTCCTTTTACTATTCGGAATTTTAATTTGTTTTGGATTTATTTAAAAACTAGGGTTTACCAAAAATCTCTTCTACCTTCTGGAAACGATAGTCAAATATTTCAGTTAATTTTTTCTTAACCACTAGGGGATGAGCAATTTTCCCTAAAATACCAAAAGGAATTTCATATGATACAATATCTGTCATTTCAATGCCATTTTCAACTTGCTTAAAATGATGTTCATGATGCCAGATTTTATAGGGTCCTTTGCGCTGTTCATCGACAAAAAACTTCAATTCATCAACATGTGTAATTTCAGTTATCCACTTCATTGGGATTCCTAAAAGTGGTTTTACCTCATACTCAATCATTAAACCAGCATACATTTTTTCAGGGATTTCTAAAAGCACTTCAAACCCCATGTAGTTTGGTGTAATTTTTTTAAGATTTTTAGGAGATGAGAAAAAATCCCAACACGTTTCTAAATCAGTTGGAATAATTTGTTTTGTTTTTAATTGATACATAACCTTAAAACAAAATTTAGGTTAAAATAGTTCAAATAAGAACTGAATGAAAAATTAAGGCGTAAATTTACTTTATGATTACTGGGAATATTCACGATGAATTAATTCGCTATTTTTTGACACGGGTTAGTTTGAATGAAGCGGAAATTAATTTTATTAAAAATTCGTATGAACTAAAAGTGATCTCAAAGAAAGATTTTCTTTTTAGTCAAGGAGAAGTTTGTAAAACAGAAGCTTTTGTTGTTGAAGGTTGCGCCAAAGTGTTTTATTCGGATGAAAAAGGAAATGAACATATTCTTTATTTCGCTTTTAAAGATTGGTGGATGGGAGATATAGCATCATTCAACTTTGGAGAGCCAGCAATAATGTCCGCTCAAGCGCTTGAAGATTTGCAGGTGCTAATCATTAATCCTGAACGAAAGGAGGACTTATTCAAAGAGGTTCCTCAATTGGAAAGAATGTTTCGAATAATTACCCAACGTACATTAACGGTGCTTCAAAAACGTTTTTTCTTAGCTATGAGCGGGAGTGCTAAAGATCGCTATTTACAACTTATACAACGACATCCAAAAATTGAACAGTTAGTTCCTCAATATCAAATCGCCTCTTATTTGGGTATTTTACCTGAGTCGTTGAGTCGAATGAAAAAACAACTTTATGCCTAGCAATTTTGATTTTCCAATAACGTATTTGAATAGCAATGATGGTTCATCTATTTTAGCTTTTGGGTCAACTGATTCAATTATTGTAACTGATAATAATTCCTTAGAGCGCTTGACTGAGTTTATTCGCCTTCATTCTAACAGCTATCTTTTTGGATCTATAAATTACAATGTAAAGAATGAAATTGAAGATTTATCTTCTTCAAACAAGGATGAAACTGCATTTCCTCAAGTGATTTTTTATGTGCCGAAATGCGTTGTAAAAATTGATCACGAGAATTTTGAGTTTTTGCAAGGTGATCGAAATGCTGAAAATTTTGAGTTTTTAAATTATTTTTTAGAAGAAGAGACTGATAGAAACTTTCACGATCTTAAAATAGCTTGGAAATGTAGAACGTCGAAAGACAAATACATCGAAAATGTTGAGATTATAAAGGAATTTATTCGTCAAGGTGAAATCTATGAAATGAATTATTGTCAAGAATTTTATGCTGAAAATTGCACAATTAATTACCCACTTGATTTTTATTTTAAATTAAACGAAATAACAAAAGCACCTTTTTCTGCGTACTTTCAATTTGCTAAACATCATCTATTCTGTGGAAGTCCGGAAAGATTTTTGAAAAAAGAGGGCAA
>JBIKQS010000348.1:0-2752 GCA_044349575.1 Crocinitomicaceae bacterium | reverse complement strand
AGATTTCAAGAAAAATTGAGAGTTATGTTAAGTCAATGAAAACTAGAAAGTACATTGAAAATTTAAATCAATTTGAAGAATTACAATTGAGTTTGATCAAACGATTTGATAGTGCGGGTTCATCCCAATAGCTATCGGGACCCGCCTCGAGTACTTAAATGAGAGAAGAACCCTTGATTCTAAAAGAATTGAGGGTTTTTTGTTTAATTTTCAAAAATTCTAAACAATAATTTAACAACGAATTTTATAGTTTACTTCCTTAAATGTAAATTAGGAGAACAATTGATCTACTCAATCGGACCTTTTTTAAATTGTACCCCTGAATTTCGGATATTAGGCAAGTAGTAGCGTATATCAATAGAGATAAAAGCTCCGTTTACTTTTTCAAAATCGATGAGCGATAAGGAAGAACCTTGTTGACTATACTTTCCTCCCCAATTAAACAAATAAGCAGTAGGTACTTTCGCTCCACCACCAATGTAGAAATATCCCGATTTTTTTGTGCGTAATTCAAATCCCGCTTGGGTATTTAAATCGACACCAAATTTCTTTACACCACCCGAGTGATAAAACGTGTGTTTTCCTTGAGGAAGATCTATTAAAGCCACATTCGTAGGTTTAAAAGTAAAAGAAGGACCAAGGCCAACCAAAGCAAAAATATTTTTAGCCAGTTGAATCTTTACAATTCCAGTTATTGGTAATTCATAATTAATGAAGGTTAAGTTATTTGTATCGTTTACATTGACCAAAGAGTCGGTATAATTCATTTCGGCTTTAAAATGACGTTGAATGAAGTTTAATCCGCTTTCTAGGGTAATATTTTTTGTAAAGTCAGCACGAACCAACGCACCGTATGAAAATCCGATTTTTTGAGTCAAATTTGATTGAAAGCCCTCATTGGCCAAAGATGTTTTTACTGGGCCTAGAAATTCTGATGGTAGAACTAACTTTGTTTGCACGCCAAAATGGATAGGGTAGAGCTCCTTTTTTTCTCCAAGTTGACAGGTCGAGGAAAAATAAATGAAAGAAAATAAAGTCGCAAAAAGGATCGATAAATGGTTTTGCATTTTTGTAATCAACAGAATTATTCGCGTTTAAGTTTGCCTTCTTTCCAATCTTTTAAAAATTTTGACCAAGCATACGGATTTAGTAGATTATTCACAGGAACCTGATTGCTACTGTATAACTGTGAGTATTTCTGATTTACTAAATTTCCGTAAGCCAAGGAAGGATCAGATTGAATTCGTGCTGCCGCAAATGCAAGACTTTCTCCGGATAATTCTTGTTGAGCCCTGCGAAGTGCATCGTCATAAGGCCGCATATTTACAAAAGCATTTGCAAATTCTTCTTTTGAAGGCCATGGATAGATAGTGACCTCCTTCAATTGAAGTGTATCGGAAGGAAGCATGTGTATCAGAGAATAACGATTTTGTTTTAACGTATCTGGTACAATGTAACTCGATTTTTTATGACCTGGACAAGAAAAAACAATTGTATCACCAGGGAATGTCACTAAAGAAAAATACCCGTAATAATCTGAAATTACACCTTTACGTATGGTCTTGTCGTAAACAGTAACATAAGGCGTTTCCTCCAGCGTTTCTTCAGAAATAACTACTCCTGAAAGTTGAATTAGGTTCTGTGAATCCGATTTTTTCCCTATTTGTGAAAATGAATATTGAACAGTTAAAAGAAAAAACAAAAGGCCAAGAAAAGAATATGTTTGTTTTTTGCTCATTTTATTGGATTTTGTTTTTTATTGGTTTTACAAATCGCATCATTCAATCGTTGCTGAAATCCCCCGATCCAACAAAGCCACACATAGTGGTTCTAATTCTTCAAAATATCCGTTCTTAACTTTGCATTTACCATTTAAATGAACAATCCAGGCACATTGCTCGGCTTGAATAGGGTCGTGTTTGCAAATACTAACAAGTGAATTAATTACGTGATCGAATGTATTCACATCATCGTTATAAAGAATTAACCCGTTCTCATTGATTTGGTCTTCAAGAACATCTGTTTCTTCTTGATGTTGCGGATTATTTTTTGTCATAATTCTCTATTTTTAAATCAAACGTATTTTTTAGCAAGTTCGTATAATTTTCATTGGTAGAAAAACGAGAATTTAAAATTAATGAAATTTCTTTTGAAGTTTCAATTGAATTTTCAATTGAATTTAGCCAATTTGTACGCAAAAGTAGATCTATTAAATCACCATTTAATTCATCCAATTTGATTAATTTAATTTTGTTCACTTCTTCAGTGCTTTTTAATTCTGATACTAAGCCACTTAATTTTAGTTCGTCAGCTAAATCTGCTTCTTTTGAAAATTCTGTGGTGAATAATTTACCTGTTTCATTATCAAATTGAAACAAACCATATTTATTGAAATAGGCCATTTTTTCTTTTGGCAACTCTTCAAAAACAGTGTTTACCTCGTATTTGATTTTTTCTATTTTTACCTCATTCTTTAATGGAGTGAAATATTTTTTTTCATTTTCAACAAATTTAACCGAATCAATTCCATCTGCGGATTTGGTTTGCTGCGATGGGATAGTAAGTAAATCTTTATTTTTAGCGAGTAATTCATTAGCTTGAGCAATAGTAATTCTTTCGCCATGATAGTAGGCAACAATAAAAGCATCTGAAATACCACTTTGTACAGCCTCATTTTTCCGCTCTTTCGCCAAATTAATTTCTGAGAATTTGCCAGTAGAGTAGCGGATTTGCTTTTTGGGACTTAGAATTG
>JBIKQS010000347.1:0-2764 GCA_044349575.1 Crocinitomicaceae bacterium | reverse complement strand
ATTATCTAAAACTAATTCGCCTTTGGAAAGTTCTTTAAGATTTCCGGCTATGACATGATTTTCAACTGCATCATTGTTGTGAGAAAGATACAATTTCTTCATGAAATTAGCCATTGTATTTTTCAAAAATTCTTTTTCATCCGCCGTTTTAGTTTCTTTAGCCGTTGCAAGGATTTTTTCGGTATATTTCCCATAATGACCATATTTTATGGAACTCTTCGGATATTCTAACAATTCTGGTTTTTCCATTAGTTTTTCAATCTTTGGAATTTCATACGGCGAATCTACCTCCAGTTGAAAATCGGACATTAAAAAAAGATGTGTCCAAAGCTTGTGTCTAAAATCATCTACGTCACGCAAATGAGGATTTAATTGACCCATAACTTCTATTATGGCTTGTGCAGCTCTATTCCGTTCATCGCGATTTTCAATTTGCATAGCAAAGGCAATCATGTTTTGAACATTTCTACCATATTCAGGCAATATTAATTTATCTCGAGTTGTATTATATTCCATATTAATTATCTAAGTGATTGCCTAACGCATCATTGTAGAGATTTTTCACCTCTTTTATAAAACCAAAATGTTCACCGTCTATTTGTAATTTCCCTTTGGTAACATGTCCAATCAACGTGAAATTAACTCCTGAAGATACCATTGTTTCTATAAATTGATCTTCCATTTCTTCAGAAACAGTGACAACAACCCTTCCTTGGCCTTCACCAAAAAGAAATGCATCAGGTCTAATCTCAGCATCTGTTTCAATATCAAAACCCAATTCATTAGGAAAGGACATTTCAGATAAAGTTACAAATAATCCTCCATCTGAAACATCGTGAGCTGCATTGATTGATTCTGAATCAATCAACTGGGTAATAACTTGATGTAGGTTGTATTCTTCGTCTAAGTTAAAATAAGGTACGGGAGATTTTTTAATACCATGGTGAGCAACTAAATATTCTGAAGAAGAAATATCATTGGTACAATTTCCAAGTATAAAGATTAAATCACCCTTTTGTTTAAAATTGAGGGACATCACCTTATTTTTATCTGGGACAATTCCAATCATACCTATCGTTGGAGTAGGGAATACGGGTATTTCAACTCCATTGGTCACTGTTTGGTTGTAGAAAGAAACATTACCTCCTGTTACAGGCGTACTGAATTTTAAACAAGCAGCAGACATTCCTTTGATTGCTCCAACAAATTGCCAGTAGGATTCTGGATTATATGGATTTCCGAAATTTAAACAATTCGTTACAGCGCTCGGAATTCCACCTGAACATACAATGTTTCTAGCGGCTTCAGACACAGCTATCATTGTTCCCACCTCAGGGTCTGCATGAACATAGCGCGAGTTACAATCGACTGTCATTGCCAGGGCTTTGTTTGTACCTTTAACGTCTACGATACCAGCGTCTGATGGTTTATTGGTACTCATATTCTTAGTGCCAACCATTGAGTCATATTGTTCGTACACCCATCGTTTAGAAGCGATATTAGGTCGTTGGACTAAATTATACGCAATTTCTTTCAAGTTTTCTGGAACCGGAACAGAATCAATCGAAAAAGTTTTATATTCTTGGTAATAGGCAGGTTCACTATATTCTCTTTCGTTTTGTGGAGCACCACCACCTAAAACTAATGATTCAGCAGGGACATCTCCAACTAATTCGCCTTGCATGTAATATCTAATTCTACCTGTGTCTGTTACAAAACCTATTTCTTCAGCATTTAGATCCCATTTGTCAAAGATTTTCTTTACAACATCTTCTTTGCCTTTGTGAACAACTACCAACATTCGTTCTTGAGATTCTGAAAGAAGAATTTCATACGGCAACATATTTTCTTGTCGCGTTGGCACTTTATCTAAATATATTTCCATTCCAACATTTCCCGCAGCACTCATTTCACACGTTGAACAGGTGATTCCTGCAGCACCCATGTCTTGCATACCAACAATAGCATCCGTTTCAGCTAATTCCATTGTGGCTTCCAAAAGTAGTTTTTCCATAAATGGATCTCCCACTTGTACGGAAGGTAAATCATTGGCTGAATCCTCTGTAATATCTTTAGAAGCAAATGCGGCACCGGCAATTCCATCCTTTCCAGTAGATGAGCCTACAATGAATACAGGATTGCCAGGACCTTTAGCAGTAGCAGAAATAATTTTCTTCGTATCTATAATTCCTGCTGAAAATGCGTTAACCAGTGGATTTGTAGCATATGATTCGTCAAAGAAAACTTCGCCGCCAACGATTGGAATACCGAAGGCATTTCCATAATCACCAATTCCTTTAACAACCCCTCTAACGAGCCATTTCGTTCGATCAGATTCAATATTTCCAAAGCGTAAGGAATTCAATTGGGCAATTGGTCGTGCACCCATTGTAAAAATATCGCGATTTATTCCTCCAACACCTGTTGCAGCTCCTTGATAGGGTTCAAGGGCACTTGGGTGATTGTGTGATTCAATTTTAAAAACACAGCCAAGTCCATCGCCAATATCAACAATACCAGCATTTTCTTCTCCTGCTTTTACCAGCATGTGTGGTCCATCTTTTGGTAATTTTTTCAACCATAAAATGGAGTTTTTATACGAACAATGTTCAGACCACATAACGGAATACACTGCAGTTTCGGTGAAATTAGGTGTTCTGCCTAAAATTTGTTTTATCATCTCAAACTCTTCGGCTCTGAGTCCCAAATCAATTGCTTGTTCTAAGGTAGCTTCTTGTTGAATTGTACTTTGCATATTTTATCT
>JBIKQS010000072.1:0-9399 GCA_044349575.1 Crocinitomicaceae bacterium | reverse complement strand
AGCTGATTATGAACACACCGATCAGAAGTTATTGAATGGTAAGGCGAACTACACTGAAAAATATTGGGACAAGCGTACCATGGCTCCTTCTTGTTTACTTTTTTATATTGGATTAAACAAACGTGTAGAAAACTTAGAACATCACAATTTGTTTTTTGACGAGGATTTCACCAAGCATGCTGAAGAAATTTATAAAGACCCAAAGTGGCCAACATCGCCGTTGTTTTATTGCAGTGTTCCGTCATTGACTGATTCAACTGTAGCCCCGGATGGATGTGAAAATATGTTTTTATTGATTCCAATTGCACCTGATTTAGAGGACAATGAAGAAATCAGAGAAAAATATTTTGAACTGTTACTTGACCGCCTTAAACTAAAAACAGGTAACGACATTAAACCTAATATTGTCTATAAAAAATCGTTTTCAATTAAGGACTTTAAAAGTGACTACAATGCCTTTAAGGGTAATGCGTATGGTTTGGCAAATACTTTGAGACAAACAGCGATTTTGAAGCCATCGTTAAAAAATAATAACTTAAAAAACATGTATTATACAGGTCAATTAACAGTTCCAGGACCTGGTGTTCCTCCATCCATTATTTCGGGAGAAGTTGTGGCGAAGGAAATAATACGAGAGCATTTAAAAAACTAAACAGCAAAGAACTATGAAGCAAATTTTTGATAACCTAAGCCAAGAAATGAGTCGTGTAACTACAATGCGTTACAGTACGTCGTTCTCTATGGGGATTCGCTTTTTGCATAAAGATTTACACAAACCCATTTATTCAATTTATGGTTTTGTAAGATTCGCCGATGAGATTGTTGATTCATTTCATGGATTTGATAAAGAGAGTCTTTTAGCAGATTTTAAGAGACAAACTTATGATGCTATTGAAACTAAGATTTCGTTGAATCCAATCTTGAATAGTTTTCAATGGGTAGTAAATACTTTCGAAATCCCATTAGAATTGATTGAAACATTCTTGAATTCTATGGAAATGGATTTGGATAAGAACGCCTATGACAAATCGGGGTACGAAGAATATATTCTTGGTTCTGCTGAGGTTGTTGGCCTAATGTGCTTGAAAGTTTTTGTAGAAGGAAACGAAGCTGAATACCTTCGATTAAAACCATATGCCATGAAATTGGGCTCAGCTTTTCAAAAAATAAATTTCTTACGAGATTTAAAAGATGATTATCATGAATTGGGTAGAACGTATTTTCCGGGAATTGATTTGAATGAATTCAATGGCCGAGTGAAAAAAGAAATTGAAGACGATATCGAAATCGATTTCAGAAAAGGATACGAGGGAATTAAGCAACTTCCTAAAAAAGCACGTTTTGGTGTTTATGTAGCTTATATCTACTACTTTAAATTGTTTAATAAAATTAAATCAACACCAACAGAGGTGATCATGAATGAGCGAGTACGAATTCCTAATAGTAAAAAAGTTCGTATTTTGGTATCTTCATACTTACGTCACAACTTGAACCTGTTATAATGGACTTTGTTGTTCTTGTTGATTCTCAAGATAATGAAGTGGGAATAATGGAAAAGTTGGAAGCTCACGAAAAAGGCCTACTTCATCGTGCATTTTCTATTTTTTTATTTAATTCGAAAGGTGAAATGTTACTTCAACAAAGAGCCCTTTCAAAATACCATTCACCAGGTTTGTGGACAAATGCGTGTTGCAGTCACCCTGCACCAAATGAAACTACGCTGGAAGCAGGAAAAAGAAGATTGAAGGAGGAATTAGGATTGTCAACAGTGCTTGTTGAAGCCTTTGAATTTGAGTATCGTGCAACATTTGATAATTCTCTAACCGAACATGAATTAGATCATGTTTTAGTGGGTTACACAGACGAATTTCCTCAATTAAATCTAGATGAAGCACAAGATTACCGATGGGTTAGATGGGCTGATTTACTCAGTGAAATGGCTTTGTATCCTGAAAAATTTACGGTTTGGTTTAATATTATTTTGACCGAACATATTGAAAAACTTGAAAAAGAATTGTGCCATGCGAGTATGTAGAAGATCAAATTTTAATGCGGCACATCGCCTGTATAGACCCGAGTGGAGTGATGAAAAAAACCAAGCAATTTTTGGAAAATGTAATAATCCAAATTTTCATGGTCATAACTATAATCTTGAAGTTTGGATAGAAGGTGATATAGATCCTGAAACAGGCTATGTAATTGATTTAAAGATTGTAAAAGATCTTGTGAAATTAGAAATCGAAGAGCGATTTGATCACAGGAATTTAAACTTGGATTGTCCGGAATTTGTAAATATTATTCCAACAGCAGAAAATATTGCAGTAGTTTGCTATAATTTGCTGCGAGTAAAGATTGAACCAAAATTTAAGTTGACCATACGATTATGGGAAACTGAAAATAATATTGTCGAGTACAACGGAATATGACTCTTCATTTTTTTGGTTTTAATTCTCGTTTTTTTTCATCAAATTTGTTGTTAATTGCATGATGAAATTACTATCTTTTCTTATTTGTCTTTGTTCCTTGTCACCGTTTTTTTCTCAAAAAGGAGATAGTGTTTTTATAGAGAAAATCTACCACGAAGCTCTAACAGAGGGTCATTCGTATGAAAATCTTCGTAATTTATGTAAGGATGTTGGCAATCGTTTATCCGGAACTGCAGGAGCTCAAATGGCCGTTGAATGGGCCAAATCAACATTAGACAAATACGATTTTGACACTGTTTACTTACAAAAAATAATGGTTCCTCATTGGGATCGGGGTACTACTGAACGGGCTTGGATTCAAGTTGGTGATCGTAAAATGGCATTGAGTATTTTAGCGCTTGGAGGCTCAGTTAGCACAGAAGGTCTTATGAAGGGTGAAATCATTGAATTTAATTCATTGAGTGATTTGAAAAAATCTTCTACGTCAGTAGTTCAGGGAAAAATTGTATTTATTAATCAACGGATGAATGATTCGGAAATAAATACATTTCGTGCGTATGGTAGTTGTAGTTCTATGCGCGTTGATGGTGCGGTAGAAGCAGCAAAACTAGGTGCGAAAGCAGTGATTATTCGATCATTGGGTTTGGCAATAGACGATCATCCGCATACAGGGGTAATGAAATACGAGAATGCAATTAAAAAAATTCCTGCAGCTGCAATTTCAACACAAGACTCAGATCAGCTATCTGAATTAATTCGCCAAGGGAAGGTAAATCTTTTTCTCGAATTAAATTGCAGAACATTAGAAGACAAACCGTCATACAATGTAATTGCAGAATTGAAAGGTACTAAAAAGTCAACTGAAATAATCACTTTTGGAGGTCATTTAGATTCTTGGGATACAGGGGAAGGAGCGCATGACGATGGCGCGGGTGTTGTTCATTGCATGGAAGCACTGCGTATATTGAAAAAATTAAATTACAGACCTGAAAGAACTCTTCGAGTAGTTTTATTCATGAATGAAGAAAATGGAAATAGAGGAGGAAAGGGTTATGCAGATTGGGTAGTTTCTAAGGGTGAAAAACATATTGCAGCATTGGAAAGTGATCGTGGGGGATTTGCACCAAGAGGGTTTTCATGTGATGGAACAGCAGAACAAATTAAATTTTTAAAAACGCTTGAACCCCTGATGAGAAAATACGAGTTGCATGTTTTTGAAAAAGGATATGGAGGTGTTGACATAGGTCCTTTAAAGTCAAAATATTCAACGATACCTTTGTTTGGATTTGTTCCTGATTCTCAGCGGTATTTTGATTTTCATCATACTCCAAATGATATTTTTGAAAATGTTAATAAACGAGAATTAGAGTTAGGAGCTGCAGCAGTTTGTTCGTTCATTTATCTACTCGACTTAAATTTGTAAGAACATAGAAATACTTGAATTCGATGAAATTTGACATTGCAATTATAGGAGGAGGAATAGTTGGCGCTGCAACATTTTATAAGCTTCAAAAGAAGTTTCCACATTTAAAGTTGGTATTGATTGAAAAAGAGAAAGAGCTTGCTGCTCATCAAACGGGACATAATTCGGGTGTAATTCATTCTGGATTATATTACAAGCCTGGTTCTTTGAAGGCAAAGAACTGTTTTGAGGGGAGGCATGAATTGGTCGCTTTTGCCAAGGAGCACGGAATCAATTTTGATATTTGTGGTAAAGTGATTGTTGCAACGGATAAAAAAGAGCTACCTAATTTGGATCGTATTTTTGAAAATGGTGTTCAGAATAAAATAGAAGGCATAAAAAAAATCAGTGCTGAAGAGGTAAAAGAAATAGAACCCTTTGTTGAATGCATTGCCGGTATTTACGTTCCTGTAACTGGAATTATTGATTTTCGTGGTGCAACAGCTAAAATGGTGGAATTGGCATTATCGATTAATTCTGAAAGTGAGGTGAGATTGTCAACAGAATTTTTAGGTTGCGAGAAGAAAGAAGATCACTCAATTATTCAAACAAATAATGGAACTATAGAATCGCGTTATTTGGTTTATTGTTCAGGATTACAGGCAGATCGCTTAGCGAAAAAAGATGGTGTAAAACTAAAAGAACAAGTCGTTCCGTTTCGAGGAGATTATTACGAATTAACTGAACAGGCAAAGCACAAGGTAAAAAACTTAATATACCCGGTACCTGATCCAAATTTCCCATTCTTAGGAGTTCATTTTACGCGAATGGTTGATGGAAATGTGGAATGTGGTCCAAATGCAGTATTTTCTTTTAAAAGAGAAGGATATAACAAAACAGATTTTTCCTTGCGAGATACATGGGAGGCTCTGACCTATCAAGGAACTTGGAAATTATTCTTGAGTAATATCAAATATGGCATAGACGAATATCGACGTGCCTTTTCAAAAAGATTGTTTTTGAAGTCCCTTCAACGCATGATTCCTTCGTTAACTATGGATGATATCAAGCCGGCTAGGGCAGGAGTAAGGGCTCAATTACTCTCACAAAATGGAGATACACGAGATGATTTTAGAATAGAACATCATGAGAATTCGATTCATGTTTTAAATGCGCCATCACCGGCAGCTACGGCTTCTTTATCGATTGGTAATTACATCACAGACGTTGTATCTGAAAAATTTAATTTGAAGTAAGTATTCCTTTGATTAGTTAACTATAATTTTCAACTATTTTTAGTTCTTTTTGTCGTTTTATACGTGGATATACTTAGTTATTTGAGGAAACTACGTAATGACACATAGGTAAGTATTAGTAATTTGTTATTGAATTACAACGAAAGATTGCTCAGGCTTTTGAAATCGAACAACTTTGTCTCACAAACAAATTGAAAAACAAAAATTCTGAGTTATGAAACCATTTGATAAAATCTCCCAAAAACTTGTAGTAGTAGTTTTAATGATTATTGCAGTTTCTTTTTCCTCTTTCGCACACAACGAAGATCCAAAAGAAGCAAAAAAAATATCAGTAGTAGTCAATGAATTCAAACCAGGTTTTGCTACGCTTTCTTGGTCTGATTACACAATCACTGCGATTCAGATCAATTCAGTAAACGGAACATTCATGCCAACAATTCCAGTAATGGATGCAACATCACTTCACTTGAATGATTTGATAAAGGGTTCTTACGAAATTAATTTTTTGGCTGGGGATAAAATAGTAGCATCAGAAATAGTAACAGTTTCAAAATAAAATAAGGTTTAGTTTAGTTGAGTTATCCAAGCTAAAGTCCTGTTACAAACGAGTAACGGGACTTTTTTTATTGGGTTAAATGAAACTTTTTGAAGTTTGTTTAGTAAACGCTTTTGGATAACTAACTAATTATGAATCAAATTTATACTAAAATTGCTTTGCTAGCAATTCTTTTCTCTTTTTCAACGGTATCCTTTGCCAATAATGAAGATCCAAAGGATCCTAAAAAAGTTTCTGTAGTGGTTGATCAGCTAAAACCGGGGTATGTAACACTTTCTTGGGTTGGATCCGAAATTACAGCCATTCAGATCAATTCCACGAATGGACAAGTAATGCCAATAATCCCAGTAAAAGATGCTACAAGTCTTCATTTGAATGGGTTGATTGAAGGAGCTTATGAAATTTCATTTTTCTTTGGTGATAATGTAGTGGCTACTGAAAATTTATGGGTTAAAAAATAACCCCATTTACATTTTACTAAATTTGGTTATATTTTTGTAACTGTATTTCTTCATTGATTATGTTGCTGTTTGGTAAAATCAAATGATAAGGACTTTTTTTGTTATTTTAATTTCAACGATTAGTTATTTTGAAGTTTAGGTTTGTATTGTTGATTTTTGTTAGCGTTCTAAAAATAGGATATTCCCAAACGGTAGTAATCGGATCCCAAGTTTGGTGCAATAAAAATTTGGAAGTCTCTAAATTTCGAAATGGTGATCCAATTCCTGAAGTTAAATCAAATGAAGCATGGGAGAAAGCGGGTGAATATGAACAGCCGGCTTGGTGCTATTATAACTATGATTCAGCTAATGGTATCAAATATGGAAAATTCTATAATTGGTATGCGGTTATTGATCCACGAGGGTTAACGCCATTAGGATATCATGTACCTACTGATGATGAATGGACTGAGTTATCAGATTTTTTAGGAGGAAAACAAGTTGCAGGAAAAATATTGAAAATGGAAACAATTTTGGAAAATGAAATCCAAATTGGTGGTTGGAATGGAAATAACTTGTATGGTTTTTCAGCTCTTCCAGGAGGATATGGTTTTTATTTTGGCGGGTTTGATTTTATGGGTTCCCATGGTTATTTTTGGACTTCTACAGAGGGCAGTGCTAATTCTGCTTATACTCGTCTTTTAAGCGGAGAAGATGATGTCTTAGTAAGGGCTAGTTATTTCAAAGGAGGGGGATTATCCGTCCGCTGTTTAAAGGATTGAGTTTTTGAGTACGCATTAAAAGGTACTTTAAAAATTTAATTAGTTGAATTGAACATTTAGAGAATTCTCTCGTGTGAGACATTTGGTTTATTCCAATAATTTATACTATAACTTTTGTTGCGATTACTCATGGTTTCTAAGTACATGTACGTAGGTTTTTTGGGGAAATACGTAGTGACACATAGGTAAGTATTAGTAATTTTTTATTGAATTACATCAAAATATTGCTCAGGCTTTTTGAATCTAACATCTTTGTCTCACAAACAAATTGAAAAACAAAAATTCTGAGTTATGAAACCATTTGATAAAATCTCCCAAAAACTTCTAGTAGTAGTTTTAATGATTATTGCCGTTTCTTTTTCCTCTTTCGCACACAACGAAAATCCGAAAGAAGCAAAAAAAGTATCGGTAGTAGTTAACGAATTCAAACCAGGTTTTGCTACGCTTACTTGGTCTGATTATACAATCACAGCGATTCAGATTAATTCAGTAAACGGAACATTCATGCCAACAATTCCAGTAATGGATTCAACATCACTTCACTTGAATGATTTGATAAAGGGTTCTTACGAAATCAATTTTTTGGCCGGAGATAAAATAGTAGCATCAGAAATAGTAACAGTTTCAAAATAACATAGAATAAAGGTTTAGTTTAGTTGAGTTATCCAAGCAAAAGTCCTGTTACAAACGAGTAACGGGACTTTTTTTTGTTGAGTAATGTTGAGGTTTTTATCTCATTTATTTTTAACAGAAAATTTCTTTCCAGCTCAATACCTTTCCTAAGGTTCTATTTTGATTAAATGTACCTGTATGAACTAAGGTTTTACTATCAATAAACTCTGGGCTGAATTTTTCAAAATAACTCAATCCTTTAAACATCTCGGGCAAAATTGTTTCGCTGGCTTTAATTTCTACTAAATTTACCTTTTCAGTATTTTGCCAAATTAAATCTACTTCATGTCCAACTGCATCCCGCCAAAACCAAAAATCAAGCATTAAATTTTGATGATAGTTCTGTTTGAAATATTCATTAATAATATAATTTTCAAATAAACTTCCTTTAATTGGACTGGTTTTTATACTTGTGGGATCATTAATTTTCAATAAATAACATAATAAACCCGTATCGTAAAAATATAATTTTGAACTCTTTGTAATACGTTTGTTAAAATTAGAATGGTAGGGTTGAAGTTGGTAGACAATATAACTTGTTTCGAGGACAGAGATCCAGGATTTTGCGGTGGGTTGTGAAACTCCACATTCATTAGCAAGAGAATTTAAATTTACTAATTGCCCGACTCGAGCAGCGCAAAGTGAAATGAAATTCCTGAAACGTTTTAGGTCTTTAAGGTGAATAAGTTCAGATAAATCTCGCTCAACATATGTTTGAATATAATTAGAATAGAATACCTTCGATGAGATATCTCTATCATAAATGGCAGGGTAGGATCCTTTTTGTAAATTCACGGCGTAATCATTATCTAGCCAATTATGTTGTTGCAATTCTTGAATATCAAATGGCAAAAGTTTAAACAATGCAACTCTACCTGCTAAACTTTGAGTAATGTTCCGCATTAAATGAAAATTTTGAGATCCAGATAATATGTACTGCCCCATAATTTTATTTTCATCGACTTTTGTTTGTAAGTAAGAAAATAATTCAGGAACTCGTTGTACTTCATCAAAAATCACGAATTGATTATATTGCGCTAAAAAACCATTTGGGTCTTTAAGTGCATAATTTCTAGTATCTATGTTTTCTAAGTTGATATATGTATAAGTTGGAAATTGATTTTTTAAAAATGTTGTTTTTCCTGATTGCCTAGGGCCTGTTAACACGAGAATTGGGTACTTTGTTAAATAAATATCCATTTCTTTTTTGATTGTCCTAATTGCGCTCATAAACAGCAGTTTTTGTGAAGCAAATATAATAATAAATTTGCTTATTAAACAGTTTACTTTGAAATTACACTATATAACACTTTGAAATTACACTATACAATACTTTGAAATTACACTATATATAACTTTGAAATTACACTATATTTTACTTTGAAAAAACACTATTATTAACGTTGAAATTGCACAGTATTTAAATAATCAGTACTCTAAAATTTAAAAAATCACAGGATAATTAAGTTGATAAAAAAATATAGAATTTCATGGCATACTATTTCACTTATTTAGATCTTATTTTATTTAATTGGTTTTTCATTATTCAAGTCTTAAATCTACGTAAAAGCACGTATTCCATTGATGAAATTACTTAGGAAAATATAGGTAAGTATTAGTAATTTGTTATTGAATTACATCAAAATATTGCTCAGACTATTGAAATCTAACAACTTTGTCTCACAAACAAATTGAAAAACAAAAATTCTGAGTTATGAAACCATTTGATAAAATCTCCCAAAAACTTGTAATAGTAGTTTTAATGATTACTGCCGTTTCTTTTTCCTCTTTCGCACACAACGAAGATCCGAAAGAAGCAAAAAAGGTATCAGTAGTAGTCAATGAATTCAAACCAGGTTTTGCTA
>JBIKQS010000080.1:0-8809 GCA_044349575.1 Crocinitomicaceae bacterium | reverse complement strand
TATTTATTTGCATAGGGATCAAATGGTTCTAATAGTAGTATTATTGGTAACAATATTAATAAAGTCGCCATTGGAGGAGGACGAGGAGCTGCATCAGGAAGTAATGGATATGGATCACCAAGTTCTGGTGGTTCTGGCGGTGGTTCTGTAACTGCAGGCCTTGGATCAGGGGGTATAAGAACAGGTGAATTAGGAACAATTAACCAAGGATATAATGGTGGAAATTCAATTGGGGGTACACTGAACGAAGGTCGATGTTACTCAGGTTCTGGCGGTGGTGGAGCTGGTGCATCTGGTTATAGTAACTCAATTCAATCTGGTGATAATGCCAAACCGGGTGGTGGTGGAATTGGAATACAATTATCTATATCAGGAACTCCTGTTTACTATGCAGGAGGTGGAGGTGGAGGAGTTCACGAACTAAGCAATCAGACAAATTCTTTAGGTGGTAATGGAGGTGGTGGAAGTGGAGGTAAGCTAGCTAATGTAGCTGCACAAGCTGGAACAGCAAATACTGGCGGTGGTGGTGGTGGTGGTGGTGCAAACAACATTGGCTCAGGTTTTTCTGGTGCTGGCGGAAATGGCGGCTCAGGCATTGTAATTATTCGTTACCCATTAAGCAATCCAAATCCTTAATTTGAATAACATGAAGAACTTTTTTAGTATCTTACTTTTTTTAACCACAGTTACAACCTTTTCACAAGTTAAAGTTGGTGAAAATCCCAATAATGTTAATAATTCAGCGCTTTTTGAAATGGAAAGCACTAGTAAGGGCTTTCTCCCCCCGCGAATGACAACAGCCCAGCGCGACGCCATTCAAAATCCAGCTTTAGGCTTACAAATCTTTAATCTAACAACTAATTGTCTTGAGATTTTTATTGCTCCAAATTGGCAAAATGTTTTTTGTGGTTGCTCATCTGCTCCAGCAAACTTAAGTTACACCGATAATGGCCCAATAACTTATTGCTTAAATACGGGCATTTCTCCCAATAGTGCAACAACTCAAGCGAGTACACCTAGTTCTTTTACAGTTAGTCCTTCTTTGCCAGCCGGCTTACAACTCAATAATGTGAACGGACAAATTACAGGAACTCCAACGACAACGGCTACAGCTGCAAACTATACTATAACAGCTTCAAACGCTTGTGGTTCAACAACGCGCGTATTAAATATTGTTGTAACTGTTCCACCGAGTAATCTAAGTTACACGAATAATGGCCCATTGTCCTTTTGCACAAATGCATTAATTACGGCTAATAATCCTAGTTCTTTAGGCGGGGTGCCCACAACATATTCTACTGCTCCTAGCCTACCTTCTAGCCTATCGATTAATGGTGTCAGCGGTCAGATTTCTGGAACACCTGGCGTTGCAACAGCTAGTTCAAATTATACAATAACTGCGTCAAATACATGTGGTTCAACAAGTCGTATTTTAAATATTCAAGTAAATGCAACACCTAATCAACCAGTACTTTCATCCAATTCACCAGTGATAATCGGGTCAACAATAAACTTAACTTCTAGTTCAACTGTTGGAGCTACCTATAATTGGACAGGCCCAAACAGTTTTGCAAGCTCCTCTCAAAATCCCACAATACAATGCGCCAATACAGCAAAACAAGGGAATTATAACGCTACCGTTACTTTAAATGGATGTACATCTCCTATATCCTCAATAAATGTAACTGTAAATCCTTTATCATCTAGTACAATTGCTGGTCAAAGTTTATGGTTGGATGCTGCTTCAATAACAAGTGTTTCAAATAATACTCAAATATCCTCATTGATAGATTTATCGGGGAACAATCGCAATGCAACATCTACAAATTGGCCTACATATATTTCAAATGGCATAAATGGAAAACCAGTTTTACAGTTTACAACCGCACAAAATATTTCAGTTAACCATAATTTCCCTAATCCTTATACTGTAATTTATGTTGCCAAGCAAACTTCTGGTAGTCGTCAAAGAGTGTTATCATCAATAAATAATAATTGGTTATTGGGTTGGTGGGGACATGGTGGTGGTGGTGCTAAAAGCCAAGCTTTTTTCGATGGATGGGTAAGCGCTGCAGGAAATCCACCTGCTGATAATAATGTGTATTTATATACAGGAACATCAACAGGCAATCAATCATTTCTTTATGAAAACGGGGTGTTATTATACAACAATGGTAATGGCGTAACGGGTCCAAATGGTTTAGCAATAAATGCTGGAGCACATGCCAGTGAGGCTTCTACCTGTCAAATAGCTGAGATTATTGTTTATAATTCATCACTATCACAACCAAATAGGCAACTTGTTGAAAATTACCTAAAATGCAAATGGGGCATTCCTTAACATTACAAAAATTTAGTTTATGAAAAATATTTTATTCACCGTTTTTACGTTGTTCATTTTAAATTGCTTTTCCCAGATTAAAATAGGAGAAAACCCAAATAACATAAATCCATCAGCTCTATTTGAAGCAGAAAGTACAAGTAAAGGTTTTTTACCACCCCGAATGACATCTGCACAAAGAGATGCTATTCAGAGTCCTGCCGCAGGTCTTCGTATTTTTAATTTAACAACATCCTGCGAAAATTATTTTAATGGTGTTGCATGGTATGAATTGTGCGGGAATTGTGTTCTTCCATTGCCTAATACACCATCAAGTATAATCGGATCAACGACTGTTTGTTCCGGAAATTCATATACATATAGTGTTAACCCCGTTCAAAATGCTACCTCTTATATTTGGCAGTTTCCAACAGGATGGACTGTTACGGCAGGTGCGGGAACCAATTCTGTAACCGTTCTTCCTAACTCGACACCCGGTAATGTTTCCTGTCAAGCTTCAAATCTTTGTGGTAATAGTTCTGTAATTTCATCTTCAATTAGCTCAATCTCTCCCCCAAATACTCCGACAGCATCAACAATAACTCCAAGTCAGAATCAAATTACATGGCAATGGAATTCTTCTGCGAATGCTACTTCTTATATATGGAATAGCTCAAATAATAGTAATACGGCAACATCGCTTGGAAACACAACAACCCTAATACAAACTGGGTTAAATTGCAACACGCAACGAACAATTTATGTATGGGCATCCAATTCTTGTGGATTGTCGAGTCCATTAAGCCTTTTATCTCAAACATTGCCATGTTGTAATACTTTTACTGGTACATTGGCTAATGGGCTGCTATCTTACCATAAAATGTGTGGTAATTTGAATGATATATCTGGAAATGGAAGGCATGGTCAAAATCCAAATTCCTTGGCACTTACTCAAGACAAAAATAATGTATCACAATATGCCTATCAACTTCAACAATCAAACAGTAATTTTGATTTTCCAAGTCCCGGCGTTTCCGATTATACAATTTCAATATGGGTGAAACCAACTTCCACTCAGGCAAATGTTGATATTATTCAGTTCCTAACTTCTTCAGCCCATGGGGAACATAGTCAAACAATTCGCACTAACCAATCTGGTTTTTTTGAACATAGACTATGGCATGGAGGAGACGCAACAGTTACTTCTTCTACACTTACTCAGCCAAATACCTGGTATCATTTAGTGGCAACAGCAAAGTCTGGCTCCCAAATGAAATTTTTTATTAACGGGGTACAAGTTGGCTCTGCTCCTATCAACTCTATTTGGACTTTAGGCAACATGTTTCGAGTTGGAAAGAGTAATCGTCCTGGTGCAAATAATTCATTTACAGGAACAATTGATGAAATAGGTGTTTGGAATAGGGAACTAACTAACGCAGAAGTGACAACATTATATAATTCATATTAATAGTAAAGTAGAGTCTATGTTCAATAAATTATATTTAATAAGTATTTCAATACTATTTTTGTTTTTTTTTACTTCTAATCAGGTCTTTTCACAAGTAAAAGTAGGTGACAATCCAAATACAATAAATCCCTCTGCTGTTCTGGAGGCAGAAAGTACCAATAAGGGTTTTTTACCGCCGAGAATGTCTACAGCGCAACGAATGGCAATAAATTCACCAATTCAAGGATTGCAAATTTTTAATACAGACATAAACTGTATAGAGTATTTCAATGGGTTAAATTGGTACAGTGTGTGTGGAAATTTAAGTTGTAATAATCCTCCATCTGCTCCAGTTGTTAATAGCGCTTCATTAATACAACAGCAGCAATTTACCGCAAATTGGGCTTCAGTACAAGGTGCAACATCCTATGTATTACAAGTTTCAACTCAATCAAATTTTTCTAATTATGTATATAATAATTCTGTTGGAAATAATGTTAGCTTTAATGTAAATGGTTTGCTCGCATCAACTACCTATTACTACAGAATTCAAGCGATTAATTCTTGTGGTAGCTCATCGTTTTCTAATAGTCAATCTGTTTCAACTAGTTACTTGCCTGGCTGGTACTTATATACTGTCAATTTAAATGAAACAAGTCATAATAATTTAAACAGAAGGCAAATAGCATTTTTTGGACATAATAGTAATGGTTCTATAAGGGCTGTTCCTCACTTAAATAACACAAATAGTTTGCAACATTTTGTAAAACCATTCTCCTTTAACCCATCAGATAATACCTTTACTATAGGCACCAAAACAAATACTATGACCTACACAAGTACAGCTATTTTTGGACAAAAGGTAATTAGTGAATTTGATGAAACACCCGGTGCAGCAAATACAACTAATTTCGGAGTAGTTTACGCTCCCAACAGTAATAGTCCAGCTCCTTTAACAAGCGTTTATCTTATGTCGCTTGATGCTAATTTAAATACAACCGTTTATTCTGGTACTCAATTCGATATAACAAATGTGGGAACAGCAAATATGTCAACTGATATATGTTTTGATGGAACAAATGCTAATGGCCCTTCCTATTTAATGTTTTCTAGATATGATGTTGGAACGTTTAATTACTATGCATTTACAAGAAATGGAACAAATTTGACTAAGTATAGAACTTTTTCTGGATTTGGCACATCAAACAGAGCATTAACTATAGAAAGCTATTCTGGAATAAATGATGGAAGTATGCTTGCACTAGATGGTCAGAATGGTAATATAAATGCATTAACTTTTGGCAATCCAACTAGACAAACATCTACTGTTACCAACTTAGGTTTTACTACTGCTTATGATGGTTGTAGACTTACTACAGGAACAAATAATAAAGTACTAATAGCTGGATATTATGGAATTGGTATGGCAATGAGAGTAATTAGCAATACTTATTCTTCTAACTCTGCGCCAATACAAACTTTAGGTAATATAGTTGTTGAAAATTCAAGTCTTCAATTTTCACATGGTAAATTTAGATTATTGCGAGGTGAATCTGATAACAGTGCTTTTTACTTTTTTCTTGATGGATCAACACTTAAGGTAAAACAAGTTACAATTAATGGAACAGTGCCTACAATTGGATCAGAAATAGCTATTGGTTCTTTAGTTGGAGCAACTAGCTTTGATATAACTAAAGCTTTTATAGATAGCAATAATAGATATTTTGTTGGGATTTTTCGGGATGTCTCTGGAAATGTTTCAGCCTTTGCTTTAAGATTTGCACTATAAACACAAATTAATGATTATTGATTGGGGTATGTTAAAAAGTAAAATTCTAATTTTTTCTGTTTTGGTGACTTACTTTAGTAGTTATTCACAAGTAAAAGTAGGTGAAAATCCAAATACAATAAATCCCTCTGCAGTTTTAGAGGCAGAGAGTACTAATAAAGGGTTTTTACCGCCGCGAATGACTACAGCACAGCGCGATGCGATTCAAAATCCTGCTCCAGGTCTCTACATTTACAACACAGATACAGAATGTTTAAATTATAGAGCGTCAAGTTTTTGGAAAGAATTGTGTGGAAATTGTACACCTCCGCCTCCCTCTCAACCTTCAGTAATTTCTGGTCAAACAAGTATTTGTTCAAATGCAACCTCACTTCAATATTCAATTATAAATGTTCCTGGAACAACATACTCATGGACTGTCCCAACAGGCTGGGTAATTATATCAGGTCAAAATTCTAGTTCAATTTTAGTGAATGCATCCTCAAATAGTGGAGTTATATCAGTAACCCCAAGTAATCCATGTGGTGTTGGCCCTTCAGTAAGTATATCTGTAAATTCGTCAGCTGTGAATACTGTAAGTGCCGGAGTTGATAAAACAATTCGATGTTCAAATACCCACACTTTAGAAGGAACAGGAATTGGAACTTGGTCGGTTATTAGTGGACAAGTTAATGGTTTCTCATTTTCTAATGTTAGTAATCCAAACGCATTATTTACCGGTACTTTTGGACAGAGCTATACTTTGCGATTTGATGGAAGTAATGCTTGTGGAAATACTATTGATGAGGTTGTTTTAACATTTGGTTTTAATGGAAGTTTAAATAACAATTTATTGGCCTACTACCCATTTTGTGGAAATTTTAACAATTCAACAAGCACATCAAATTATACGTTGAATAACAGTGGCGCAACTCTAGTTTCAGATCGTTTTGGTAACTCTTCCAGTTGTTATAATTTCAACGGTAATTCTCGAATGCAAACCTCATCATTAAGCCAGAATATAACAAGTAAAACAATTAGTGCTTGGGTATATTTAAACGATATTAATCAAAGTGCTGGTGGTTTGGTTACAGTTCAAAATTCTAATGGAAGTGTTTTTGATGCAATTGTATATAATGAGACTAATCAAGGATGGGGTTTTGGTAGTGATAATCATTATCGTACAATTTGGTCAGGAGTGAAAGAAACGTCTTTTGGATGGGTTATGATAACAGCAACATACGAGGCTAATTCATATAAATTATATCGTAATGGACAGCTCATTGCAAGCACCACTAATTTTGGAATTACTAACTTTAATACAACTTCAAAAATAAATATTGGTTTACGACATGATGGTGCATCAAATGGATTTCTTAATGCCAAGATTGATGATGTTTTAATTTATGGGTAGTTTCCCATAAAGTGTGTAAAGCTGAAAGTTATTCTGAAATTTTTGAGCCCATCAAAGCTCAAAAAAATTTCGGAAATAACTTTTTAGTAACTTAAACACACGAATATGAAAAAAGATGAAGCCTTAGGCAAAGAGTTTCTAAGTCAATTCAAGACGACTGAAGACTTGTTTGCATTTATGAAAGAACTCCAAAAGCGAGGAGTTGAACAGTTTTTAGAAGCTGAAATGGATGAGCATTTGGGCTATGACAAGAACCAAATCAGCGAAAACAAGAACTACAGGAATGGTCATTCTACCAAGAAAATTAAAACATCCTTTGGTGAAACAGAAATTTTAGTTCCACGCGACCGAGATGCTAGTTTTGATCCCATTGCTGTTCCCAAACGACGGAATATGATTGATGGACTGGAAACCATAATTGTATCCTTGTATGCTAAAGGAATGAGCGTGAGTGATATCCAAGAACAAATCAAGGATATATATGAGTTTGAGGTTTCAACTTCTGCCATTTCACGTATTACAGATCGAGTTGCAAGTGATATTGTGTCTTGGCAAAATAGACCATTAGAACCGATTTATTTAATCGTTTGGATGGATGGTATATCCTTTAAAGTACGCGAAAACTCCAAGGTGATTAATAAGACTATTTACATTGCCGTTGGACTAAAGCGTGATGGTAAAAAAGAAGTGTTAGGTTTATGGCTCGGAAAAAACGAATCAGCCGCCTTTTGGATGACTGTTTTAACTGATTTACGTGCTCGTGGAGTGGAGGATATTTTGATTACTGCAACTGATAATTTAAACGGTTTTACCGATACAATTAAATCCGTTTTTCCTCAATCTGCTACTCAAATCTGTGTTGTTCATCAAATACGTAATGCCTGTAAATACGTTGTTTGGAAAGATCGAAAAGAGTTTGCTAAGGACATGAAGGATATTTATGGCGCTCCTAATAGAGATGCTGCTTTACATGCACTTGACGCTTTGGATAAAAAATGGAATAGCAAATACAGCTATGCTATCAAAAGTTGGCGATCAAACTGGGATGAACTTACTGTATTCTTCGATTTTCCTTTGGAGATCCGAAAAATCATTTATACCACCAATCTGATAGAAAATCTGAACGGAAAAATTAGAAAATATACCAAAAATAAAATGTCTTTCCCAACTGATGACTCTGTTTTAAAGTCTACTTTCCTGGCAGTTCAGGAAGCAACTAAAAAATGGACTATGCCAATACGTGATTGGGGAACCATTCTTAATCAATTTATCATTATTTTTGAAGATAGACTGATTTTATGAAACTTTCAGTTTACACACTTAGTGGGATAGTGTCAATTTATGACCGAATTCTGACTCAAGTTGAAATTTCAAATTTATATAATACATTACTAAATCAGTAAATTTAATTGCTTTATACTTATTACTAAAAATGTTAAGCTATTAATTCTTGTAGTAGCTCGTCGTTTTCTAATAGTCAATCTGTTTCAACTAGTTACTGACCTAGCTGGCACTTATATAAAGTTATTTTAAATAAAACTATAATTCCCACACATTGTTTTAAATAAGTCATATATAATAGTTTAACAATGGTTTGACTGAATGCTCTTTCTTCTATCCTTTTCTTTTATCCAAGCTCAAATCAATGGCCTTAAGTACTGTTCAGACTACTGAAAAGTGTGTGAGAATCAAACCCTTTTTACAATATAACCAAAAGGTTTATCCAGTTGCCCTTGATCTCACATAACGTAGTCATTAACTTTGATTAACAACAATGTACTGACCTTTTTTAAATTCTTTGCAAAAAAAAGTCGCCCGAAAGCGACTTTAATTTTATGAATTGTGAAAAAAATTAATCTT
>JBIKQS010000346.1:0-2790 GCA_044349575.1 Crocinitomicaceae bacterium | reverse complement strand
TCCTCTCCCATTTTAGCCAAACGACCAGTTTCCTTCTCTGAAACTTTTGTAACAGGAATTCCACACATCATAGAAACAACCTCTGCAACATGTTCTTCAGTTACAGTAACACGATTTGTTTTGGATTCCTCCTCCCATTTCTTTTTTGCAGTTTCCAACTCTTCTTGTAGTCTGCGTTCATCATCGCGTAATTCAGCAGCTTTTTCGTATTGCTGAGACTTAATTACATCATTTTTTTGAATTTTTAATGCTTCAATTTGCGCCTCAACATCTAATATTTCTTTTGGAACATTGATATTTGTCAAGTGAACACGAGAACCAACTTCATCCAAAGCATCAATTGCCTTATCCGGTAAATGTCGGTCAGTTATGTATCTTTCTGTCAACTTAACACAAGCAGCCAAAGCTTCGTCAGTATAAGTTACAGAGTGATGGTCTTCGTATCGTTCTTTTATATTATTCAAAATTTGAATCGTCTCATCGATCGTAGTTGGTTCAATCAAAACTTTTTGAAATCGACGTTCGAGAGCACCATCTTTTTCAATGTATTGCCTATACTCATCCAATGTGGTGGCTCCAATAGCTTGCATTTCACCTCGAGCTAACGCAGGTTTAAACATGTTTGAAGCATCCAAAGAACCACTTGCTCCACCCGCACCAATTATGGTATGAATTTCATCGATAAATAAAATGATGTCTGGATTTTTTTCAATTTCAGCCATTACAGCTTTCATTCTCTCTTCGAATTGACCTCTGTATTTAGTCCCTGCAACTAAGGATGCAAGATCTAACGAAATAATTCGTTTATTAAACAAGACTCTTGAGACTTTACGCTGAACAATTCTCAATGCCAATCCTTCTGCTATAGCACTCTTCCCCACTCCAGGCTCACCTATTAATATCGGATTATTCTTTTTTCTACGAGATAAAATTTGACTCACACGTTCAATTTCTTTCTCTCTTCCAACAATAGGATCAAGTTTCCCTATTTCTGCCATTTTAGTCAAATCTCTACCAAAATTATCAAGAACGGGTGTTTTAGATTTTGGATCTGCCGATTTACGTTGCGAAGAAAACGATTCTCCTTCTTCCTCTTGTCCACCAGGAAATTCAGCTCTAGGAAGTGTGGTGTCATCTTTTATTGCCTCGTATTCATCCTTAACGTTATCGTAAATCAAACCATATTTATTTAAAATTGAACTGGCAACACTATTATCTTCTCTTAAAATACTCAGCAACAAATGTTCTGTACCAATTATAGAACTCTTAAATTGTTTTGCCTCCAAATAGGTCATTTTAATAATTCTCTCTGCCTGCTTCAACAAGGGAATGTTTGTATTCTTAACCGGATAATCTGCAGCTGATTTCACCAAAATCGCCTCCAATTCTTTTCTCATTGCAGTCATATCCAATTGAAACTCTCTGAAAATCTTTATTGCTGTACCATCTGTTAAACTGGTCATCCCCATTAAAATATGCTCAACAGAAATACTCTCATTATTCAATCGAACGGCTTCTTCCTTGCTCAATGCAATTACGTCTTTTACGCGATGCGAAAATTTTGCTTCCATAGTAATGTGTGTAAATGTTTCCTCCTCAAGGGAGCTTTCACAAATATACGAGATAATTTTATCAAACAGCTCTAAATTATTCACATTTTACAACTAAAATTTGTTAGTAAAAAGAATGAAATAAACGCATATGGCATTGGATTATCGTTAATTTTGAAACTTGCATTTAAATTAAGAAAATTCAATTATGGCAGACGGAGAAAAAATAATTCAGATTAACATTGAAGATGAGATGAAATCCGCGTACATCGATTATTCGATGTCGGTTATTGTTTCAAGAGCACTTCCTGATGTAAGAGATGGTTTCAAACCAGTTCACAGAAGGGTTCTTTATGGGATGCAAGATTTGGGAGTTTTTTCAAACAGACCTTATAAGAAATCAGCTAGGATTGTAGGTGAAGTTCTTGGTAAATATCACCCTCATGGAGATAGCTCTGTTTACGATACGATGGTCCGAATGGCTCAGGTATGGTCGTTACGTTATCCGTTGGTTGATGGACAAGGTAACTTTGGATCAGTTGATGGTGATAGTCCGGCAGCAATGCGTTATACCGAGGCTCGTTTGCGAAAAATAGCCGAGGAAATGCTCGAAGATTTGGATAAAGAAACCGTTGATTTCACGCCTAACTTTGACGATAGTTTAACTGAACCATCAGTTATGCCTACAAAAATTCCAAATTTGCTTGTAAATGGAGCATCAGGAATCGCTGTTGGTATGGCCACCAATATGGCTCCGCACAATTTAACAGAAGTAATTGATGGTATTATTGCTTATGTTGATAATAAAGACATAGATGTTGAAGAATTATTAAACTACGTTAAAGGACCTGATTTCCCTACTGGGGCGACTATCTACGGATACGATGGCGTGCGTGAAGCACTAACAACAGGTCGAGGACGAATTGTAATGCGTGCTAAGGCGGAAATTGAGGAAGCCAACGGACGTGAGCAAATTATCGTTACAGAAATACCTTATCAAATCAACAAAGCCGAAATGATTAAAAAAACGGCAGAACTGATAAATGATAAAAAAATTGAGGGGATCTCTGATCTTAGAGATGAATCTGACAGAAATGGAATGCGCATCGTTTATGAAATTAAACGTGATGCAATTGCAAACGTAGTATTAAATAAATTATATAAGTATACATCCTTACAAACCTCATTTTCAGTAAACAACATCTGTCTTGTAGACGGAAGGCCGAAATTATTGAATTTG
>JBIKQS010000345.1:0-2799 GCA_044349575.1 Crocinitomicaceae bacterium | reverse complement strand
AATTGAGTAAATTTATTTCAATTGGCAAAAAAGTCACGAATGAAATGATATTTAAAAAATTAACAGGTATTCATGATACATTTCATGAAATTTCGGGTCTGTGTAAGGAATAAAAAAACCGCTCCAAAATTGAAGCGGTTTAATGAAGTGGGTTGTGTTTGTTAATTTTGTATTTGGATTGAAATTGTTTTACTTTGGTTTTCAGTTGTGATTTTCACCAAATAATTTCCTTCGTAAATAGTAGATACGTCAATGTATGCTATTGTACTTCCTTGATTAATCGTTTGTTTTGCAACAATACGCCCATTCAAGTCAACTAAATCAATTTGCGTGTTTGCTTTATTCAAACCATTTAATTGAATAATTAAAATATCATTCGTTGGATTTGGGAATACATTCACTGAAATTTCTTTTTCATCAACTCCTGCTGTCGAAGTATAAGTCGTCACTGTTTCTCCAATTGTTGTAACTTTTGAAGCAGTTTTATTGCCATAGAAATAAGGTCCTACGGCATACGGATAAGCTGAATTCCAATTTGCATCAACGGTTGCAAAATAACAGTAAATGCCATTTGGATATTCAGGAGTTACACAAAACCTACCGTTGTGCTCATCTAAGTAATCTTGCTGTCCGGCATGAGTAATGAATTCATAATCTTCTCTAAAATAGCCAAGCGGATAGGTGGTGCTTACAACAGGGCCATCAGCCACGTCAGTGCCATTTGCCCAAACAGTTCTTGAGGTAATATTTCTCAATTGAAAACCGGATTTAATTCTAGTAATTCCTCCAGTGCCATCAGCATTTTTATAGCCATAAGCACCATAAATTGGGAATCCGTCGTAGGCAAATCCAATCAAAGGAGAATGTACAGTAGAATCAATGACATATAATCCATCTGCATCGTATAAATCACAAATTGTACTGATAACATTCAAATCTAGTTTGTAAGCACTTGGATTTTGATGGTGGTGATAATTACCCATCGCTGGATGACCTTTTGAACAATCAAAACCTAATTTTTCAGCGGGTACAGCATCTCTGTTCCAGGATTGAGAAGCACCCGGGCCACCCGGACATGGAGACATTCCCGGTAAACCACCGCACAGTGAATTTGTAGAAGTATTCCAGGCTACACCGTCTCTGTAATCAAATAATGCAACTCCGTTGATAAAAATACCGATATTCCCTCCTGTTGTTGCTGTTAATGTTCCTGTATTTTGCGCTGGATAAAGAGGTATTTTAAAGATTGCATTTTGGTCTGTTGCGAGCGATGGATTTCCATCTAAAAAAGGTCCGGTAGGATATGCTGGAATACCATTGGTTGTTACATAGGCCCAATTATTGGAGTATTGAACTGTTTGGATATTCGCTTGAACATTATCCTGAATAACTGTTGAATTCCCTGACACATAATGGCTTCCCATAATACCAGATGTATTTTGAAGCCATGAGCTTATTGCAGGATTGATTTGAGAAAAAAATAGTGGACAACTACAAATCATCAAATTGGTAAAGAGTAATCTTTTCATAGTTTAACTTGTTAAAGTCTCTTAGTGATTTAACGATTTAAATTCTTGCGGTTTGTTGCAAAAAAAAACGATCCATTGCTGAATCGTTTTTTTGTTTAGTCATTAAGTAGCTTATGCATTCGCTTCACTTTCCGTTTTTTCTGGTTTTGGAAGTAAAACTTTGCGAGACAATTTCCATTTTTTCGTTTTTGGATCTTTTCCAACTACTTTAAATTTCAAAATATCACCTTCTTTACAAACGTCATTCATATTTTGAACACGCTCCCAACTATATTCAGAAATATGAATCAAACCATCAGTTCCCGGAATAATTTCAACGAAACAACCGAAATCTTTGATAGCTTTTATTTTCCCTTCGTATTCCTCGCCTTCTTCAACTTGAGCAGGGAAAGCAATTGCACGAACACGTCGAAGTGCTTCAGCCATATCATCTCCATTGTTTGAAAGGATTTGAACTTGACCTTCACCATTTGCTAATTCTTCAATAGTAACTGTAGTATTCGTTTCTTTTTGAATTCCTTGAATGATTTTTCCTCCAGGTCCGATGATCGCTCCAATCATTTCATTTGGAACAATTACTTGCTCAACTCTCGGAGTATGAGGTTTGTAGTCTGATTTAGGTTGAGAAATCGTTTCTTTGATTTTTGTCAAAATGTGAAGACGACCTGCTTTTGCCTGTTCCAGCGCTTGAATTAAAACCTCATAAGGTAATCCATCAACTTTAATATCCATTTGGCAGGCAGTAATTCCTTTTTCAGTTCCAGTTACTTTGAAATCCATATCTCCTAAGTGATCTTCATCTCCCAAAATATCAGAAAGTACAGCAAATTTACCTTCATCAGCAACTAATCCCATTGCGATACCTGAAACTGGTGCAGTAATTTGAACACCACCGTCCATCAAAGCCAATGTTCCAGCACAAACTGTTGCCATGGATGAAGAACCGTTTGATTCTAAAATATCAGAAACAATTCGAATTGTGTAAGGATTGTCTGCAGGAATAACCGGTTTTAAGGCACGCAATGCTAAATTTCCGTGACCAATTTCTCTTCTTGAAGTTCCACGAATTGGTTTTGCTTCACCCGTAGAAAAAGGAGGGAAATTATAATGCAACATGAATTTTTCAGTACCTCTAAAAGTAGCACCATCAATTAATTGTTCGTCCATTTTACCACCCAAAGTAAGCGATGTCAATGATTGCGTTTCTCCTCTTGTGAAAAGTGCCGATCCATGAGCACCTGGTAGGTAATCAATTTCGCTCCAAATTGGA
>JBIKQS010000071.1:0-9507 GCA_044349575.1 Crocinitomicaceae bacterium | reverse complement strand
CTGGCAATAGAGATACCATTTTCGTATTTGTAAATGGCTTAAATGCAGGTGCGAATACTGTAAATGTTTCTCTATTAACTGCAAATGGTTCCGCTGACGATAATAGCTGTAATGATTCACGAAATGTTAGTATAACTGTAAGCGGATCACAAAGTTTCACAATTTCTTCTACTGCTTTAACACAACCATCGTGTACGGATAATATTGGTTTGGTTGAATTACAATCAATTGGTGGAACAGCACCTTTTGTTTATTCATTAAATGGAGGAACTAATCAAACTAGTCCAACTTTTTCAAATTTAGCTCCTGGAAGTTACACCTATACAATTACTGATAATACAGGTTGTTCGATTACCAATGTTTTTGATTTAACAACTCCTTACACTGTTTCTTCAGTTTATACTCAAACAGCAACTATAAATTGTTACGGAACATCAACTGCCGAAATTTCCGTATCAGCAAATGGTGGTCAAGGAGGGTATACGTATTCGATTGATGGCACTAATTTTCAAACTAGCGCTGTTTTTTCCAACCTAGCTGCAGGCGATTATCAAGTGATATCAAAAGATGCAAATGGTTGTTTAAGTGAGGTTTCAGTTGAGATAACACAACCTAATCAACTAGTGTTAAACGCAGTTCCAACAATGATAAGTTGTTTTGGAGATAATGATGGTTCTGTTCTAGTATCTGTTTCGGGAGGTACTCCAGGATATGTAAATACAATAAATAGTACTTCTGGATTATTTACCGGATTATCTCAGGGTACTTATGAAGTTACAACTACAGATGGGAATGGATGTGCTCAAAGTTTTTCAACTGTGATAACTGAACCAACACAAGTTAATCTTTCTGCCATTCCTTCTACGGCAACGTCAGGATTAAGCAATGGTTCAATTACAATGTCTGGTTCCGGAGGGTTATCGCCTTATTCGTACAGTATCAATGGAACAAACTATTATTCAGGATCTTTATTTTCGAATTTATCGGCAGGTACATACATCTGTTATGTGAAAGATGCAAATGGCTGTATTGATACATTAACCGCAACGGTGGATCAAATTGCTACCTTATTTGAAGAAAATTCAATTCAGGCTAACTTATTTCCTAATCCGAATAATGGAATTTTCGAAATTCAATCGAGTGGATTGGTGGGTGATAAATTAGATTGTAAATTGTTCAATATTCAAGGACAGTTGCTTTCTGAGTTCAGTTTCACAATCACAAATGGCAAAGTTTCACAATCGGTTGAAATGAGTAGAAAATTGCCTGCAGGTAAGTACTTCTTAGGATTATATAACCAATCGAATGTTGTTATCAAGGAATTTGTAAAGAATTAATACAATTAAATTAACACAAACTATGCCTAGAATTCCAAGGTCGTATTTGAACTATTTTTTAGTTTTGATCTTGATATTACCTACCATTTTCTCTTGCTCTATTCAAAAAAGATATCATAGAAAAGGGTATACCATTACTTGGAAAAAAAATGACAGGGTAAAAAGCCATTCTTCAAATAAGAAATCAATAGCTGAAAAGCTTGAGGGGGAGAGTAAGATCGTTTCAAGTAAATCAAAAAGTGATTCAACAAGTAGAATTTTTGAAAATAATGGAGGTATTGCTAATGAATCTCAAACCGAACGAAATGATGGGGGATACTTGAATAGTCTTGATAGAAAAGAAACTAAAGCCCCATTAGTAAGTTCCAATTTGCGTAAAAAATTGAAAACTTCTCTTAATTCGAGAATTATGGGTGAGAATCTAAAAAAAGAAATAACAACATCAGCAAAAATACAACCACGTAAAAGTGAAATGAAAGCGAAAATCATTTCTAAATTTAAAAAACCGAATTACTTTGAAGAGGCTGGCGATTTCTGGATAACTGGAGGATTATTACTTCTGGTTGGACTAATCCTATATTTAATAGGAGCTGCTTTGGCATTATCGGGATTTGCTTTGGCTAGTTCTGTTTTTTTAATTATCGCAACTGTTGTATGGGTTATTGCTGGAATAGTTCTCTTCCTTGCAATTTTCTCTGCCTTAATTTGTATAATTACATTAGGCATGATATGCTAGCTTATTCAGATAATTATCTGAATTATAGAATATCCATTTTATTAAGTTATTCCAAAAGAGTAAATAATAATTCTATTTCTTACTAAATTAAATGTGTGACATTTTGACAGTCTTTTAAATTTGAGTACTTTTGTATTCAAGAAATAGTACATGGAATTGAATCAAAATAAAGTTATTGACGAGAGTAGGCAAGGAGAAGCTGTTGTTGTTGAAACGTCAAGTTCTTCTGGAAAAAAATTATACGTCGAGAGTTACGGATGTCAGATGAATTTCTCTGATAGTGAGGTTGTAGCATCCATAATGACTAAGGAGGGTTATACCACAACGCGCAATGTTGATGAAGCTGATGTAGTTTTAATTAATACCTGCTCAATACGTGAGAATGCTGAACAACGTGTTCGTAATCGTTTGACAGAATTTAAACATAAGAAAGACCAAAATCCTGATTTAGTGGTTGGAATTTTGGGTTGTATGGCCGAACGCTTGAAAAAAGCCCTTTTGGAAGAAGAAAAATTAGTAGATCTAGTTGCAGGTCCAGATGCCTATCGTGATTTGCCAAATTTGGTAGATGAGGTGGGAACAGGACAAAAAGCTGTTAACGTTTTACTTTCCAGAGATGAAACTTATGCCGATATTTCACCTGTTCGATTGGATCAAGGAGGAATTTCTGCATTCGTAACTATCATGCGTGGTTGCGATAATATGTGTTCATTTTGCGTGGTTCCATTTACACGAGGAAGAGAGCGTTCTCGTGATCCTCAGACAATTGTTGAAGAATGCAAAGATTTATTTGAAAAAGGATACAGGGAAGTCACGTTACTAGGGCAAAATGTAGATAGTTACAGATGGAATTTAACATCAAAAGGAGAAATTAAAGATGAAAATCTTCCAACTACGAATTTTGCACAATTAATGGAGATGGTTGCGTTGGTTTCACCGAATTTACGGGTAAGATTTAGTACTTCTCATCCAAAGGATATGACGGATGATGTATTGGAAATCATGGCGAAATACGAGAATATTTGTCCCTATATTCATTTGCCAGTTCAATCTGGTCATACCGATGTTCTTGCACGTATGAATAGAGGTTATTCGCGTGAATGGTATTTGGATCGCATTCAGGCAATTAGAAAATATATGCCGGATTGTGCAATTTCAACAGACATTATCACTGGTTTTTGTGGAGAAACAGACCAGGAACATCAAGATACTATTTCATTAATGCAAGAGGTTAAATTTGATTTTGCTTACATGTTTAAGTATTCTGAACGACCTAAAACTTTAGCGGAAAGACGATTTGAAGATGATGTTCCAGATGCCATTAAAGGTTCTCGCTTAAATGAAATTATTGAATTACAATTGCAGCATTCTAAGTTGTCCAATGAAAAACAAATTGGTCAAACCGTGAAGGTGTTAGTTGAAGGTACTTCCAAACGTTCGGAAGAACATCTTTGTGGAAGAAATGGACAAAACGCAATGGTCGTTTTTCCTAGACAAAATTTTGAAAAGGGCCAATATGTGATGGTTAAAATTACAGATTGTACCTCTGCTACATTAATGGGAGAGGCGGTTTCGTTAAGTTGATTTATCCACTATGAACTTACTTCAAATTAAACAACGTTTTGGTATAATCGGCAATACACCCTTGCTAAATCGTGCGTTGGAAGTAGCAATGCAAGTGGCACCAACGGATATTTCTGTTTTGGTGACAGGTGAAAGTGGAACAGGGAAAGAAATTATTCCTCAGGTAATTCATCAATTGAGTCCCAGAAAACACGGTGAATATATTGCCGTGAATTGTGGTGCAATTCCCGAAGGAACAATTGATTCTGAATTATTTGGACACGAAAAAGGTTCGTTTACAGGTGCCGCAGGTAGTCGCCAAGGGTATTTTGAAGTAGCAAATGGAGGGACAATTTTTTTAGATGAAGTAGCAGAACTGCCCATGCAAACGCAAGTTCGTTTACTTCGCGTATTAGAAACCGGAGAATTTATTCGTGTTGGATCGTCAAAAGTTATTAAAACCAATGTTCGTGTTGTAGCTGCTACCAATGAAAATATGGCGCAGGCAATCGCAACGGGTAAGTTTAGAGAAGACCTGTACTATCGCTTGAGCACAGTACCCATTCAACTTCCACCTTTACGTCAACGAAAAGACGATATTCATTTGTTATTCAGGAAGTTTGCTAATGATTTTGCGGATAAATATAGGATGCCGTCTATTAAATTGAAGGAGGCTGCTGTTGACTTAATTCAACAATACAATTGGCCAGGAAATATTCGACAATTGAGGAATTTAGTAGAACAATTATCTGTTATTGAAACTGAAAGAGAATTAGATACACAAACATTGATTCAGTATCTACCTGCTCCTTCTGAAAAAATGCCTGCAATGATTGGAGGAAAGGAGTCAGATAATTTTTCTGAAAGAGAAATCATGTACAAGTTCCTTTTTGATATGAAAAAAGATTTGACTGATTTGAAAAAATTGGTTTTAGAAATGATTAGTCAAGGGGGAGCAATAAATTTAAATGGTGATCAAACAGCTGTTGTTAATCGAATTTTTGAAGAGGTGAATCCAACTGGTGTAATTCCTTCACAACGTTTTTTGCCCTCTGCTACAGAACCGGCATTTCCAGATGTGAAAATTCACAGATCTCACGATACATTTGAAGAGCATGAAGAGATTGAAGAATCTTTATCTTTGGGAAGTCAAGAAAAAGAATTGATAAAAAAGGCCTTGGAAAAACATCGAGGAAAAAGAAAATACGCCGCTCTTGAATTAGGTATTTCTGAAAGAACTTTGTATCGAAAAATTAAGGAATACGATATATCAGAATGAAGCCTATTTTAATTGTAATTCTCGTTTCCTTTTTGCTAACATCATGTTGGCCATACAGTGTTTCGTTAAAAGATACCGGTTCAATGCCCCCTGAATGGAAAACTTTCACGGTAAAAACGCTAGAAAATGGCGCAGCAAATGCACCTTTGAATTTAGCACCTTTACTTTCTGAAGATATAAAAGATGGTATTCAAAACAATACGCGTTTGCTTCTGAATACAAAAAACGGGGATGGAGAAGTAAATATTGAAGGTCGAATAACAAATTATTCATTAATACCTGTAGCACTTCAGCCGGGAGATAATGCAGCAAAAAATAGGTTGACAATTACCGCTCAATTTACTATTTTAGTGTCCAAACCGAAGGAACAAAAAATGAAATTGACATCTTCTCGATTTATTGATTATGATTCAAATTCTGATTTGGCGGGAATTGAACAAGATCTCATTCGTCAAATCAATGAGCAAATTGTTCAGGATGTAATAAATAAACTTTTGTCAAACTGGTAATGTTGAATTGGGAAGAAATAGCAGCTCGAATTGAAAATCCACATATGTGCTTACAAAATGAAGTGCAGGATTTAAAAGAATTTTGTGATAAATTTCCCTATTCCCAAGTATTTCCCTTGTTGTATTTAAAAGTGCTATCCAAAGGAAATCATGTTTATTTTGAGGAGGAGCTTGAAAAATATGCTCATAAAATTACAGATCGGGTTCAGCTCTACAATTTATTATATCATGAAGAAGTTACAACTTCACCGATTTCAGAAGTTGAAAATAGTCAAGAACAAAGTCAATCCGAGATTCATTTGGAAGAACATAAACCATTTGAAGTCATTAAGGATGAAAAAGAAGTAATTATTTCTGAATTAGAACCTGAAATTCAAGAAACTGTAATTGAAGAAGAGGAAATTCAAGAAACATCTCAAACCGAATTGGAATCTGAAATTGATGAATTAGATAAAGAAATTTTGGCTTCATCTGTAAATGCATCGTTTGTTCTTGAAGAACTTGAAGAATCGTTAACACATCTTGAATTACCAGAATTTGATATGTCTATTTCTGAAGATATTGAAAATACGGAAACAGAAAGTGAAGCTGTCGAGTATTCTGTTCCATCTGAAGGATCTACTGCCGAAAAAACGTTTTTAGAATGGTTGACAAATTCAAGCGAAATTCAATTGATCGAGGAAGAAGATAATGTCGAAACCTTGTATGAAGTTAGTTTTATAGAATTTGAAAAACCTAAAAGAGAGTTCTTTTCGCCTGTTAAAAAAGCAAAAGAAAGTTTGAATGAGGAAACGCTACCCGTAAGTGAGACCTTAGCAAAAATTTACCAAATGCAAGGAAATATTTCCAAAGCAATTTATGTTTATCAGCAATTAAGCTTGATTATTCCAGAAAAAAAGACTTACTTTGCATCCCAAATTAAATCGTTAAAGAAAAAATTAAATTAACTACATATGGATATTTTATTTTCAGTTTTAATAGTAGCATCTAGTATTTTATTGATTTTGGTTGTTTATATTCAAAATCCTAAAGGTGGTGGTTTGAGTTCTGATTTTGGTGCAGCTCAACAAATTGGGGGAGTACAAAAAACCAATGACTTTATTGATAAAACTACTTGGTCTTTAGCAGCTATTATCATGATTTCATCTATATTTTTAACGGTTCGCTCTAAATCTCCAGATCAAAAGAAATTGATGGAGCAGCAACGTAAAGAAGCTGAAAAGCAACAAAAGCAACAAGGTGGAAAACCGGCTGCTAAACCTGCGAAATAGTTATACCTAATATCTTACTAATTAAACTGTCAGTATGTCACTTATACTGACAGTTTTTTTTTAATAAATGAAAAATTGTCGCAACTAATCGAATGGCATAATCTTCGACTAATTTGCGCCGAACGTTAAAATTAATTCATAAAATATGTCAGTTAAATTCAAACCCTTGGCAGATCGGGTTTTGGTAGAACCAGCGCCAGCAGAGCAAAAAACAGCAAGTGGAATTATTATTCCAGACACAGCTAAAGAGAAGCCGTTAAATGGAAAAATTGTAGCGGTGGGATCTGGAAAAAAAGATGAGCCAATAACAGTGAAAGTTGGTGATTCTATTTTGTATGGTCAGTATTCAGGTACTGAAATTAAAATTGATGGTAAGGCTTATCTAATTATGAGAGAGTCTGATATTTATGGAGTATTTAATTAATTATTAAAATCTTACAACAATGGCAAAGGATATTTATTTTGATGTAGAAGCAAGAGAAAAATTAAAAAAAGGTGTTGATGCTTTGGCTGACGCGGTGAAAGTTACACTGGGACCAAAAGGTCGTAACGTTGTAATCAGCAAAAAATTTGGTGCACCTCACGTTACTAAAGATGGTGTAACTGTAGCTAAAGAAATTGAATTGAAAGATCCTGTAGAGAATATGGGAGCTCAAATGGTAAAAGAAGTTGCGTCTAAAACTGCTGATATTGCAGGAGATGGTACAACTACTGCAACAGTTCTTGCCCAAGCAATCATTGGAGCAGGATTGAAAAATGTTGCTGCAGGAGCCAACCCAATGGACCTAAAAAGAGGAATTGACAAAGCAGTAGCTGAAGTAGTTAAAAATTTGAAATCTATTTCCAAAGAAGTAGGTTCAGACAACGAAAAAATTAAACAAATAGCTTCTATTTCAGCAAATAATGACGAAACAATCGGAAAATTGATTGCTGATGCAATGAAAGTTGTAGGTAAAGATGGTGTTATAACGGTTGAAGAAGCAAAAGGAACTGAAACAGAAGTGAAAACTGTAGAAGGAATGCAATTTGATCGTGGATATCTTTCTCCTTACTTCGTTACAAATACTGAGAAAATGATTACCGAAATGGAAAACCCATTGATTCTTATTTGTGAGAAAAAAATCTCAAGTATGAAGGAATTACTTCCAGTTTTGGAGCCAGTTGTTCAAAATGGGAAATCACTTTTAATCATTGCTGAAGATGTTGATGGTGAAGCGCTTGGAACTTTGGTAGTAAATAGATTGAGAGGTTCTTTGAAAGTTGCCGCAGTGAAAGCTCCAGGATTTGGCGATAGAAGAAAAGCCATGTTGGAAGATATCGCAATTTTAACAGGTGGTCAAGTAATTTCAGAAGAAAGAGGCATGACCTTGGAAAATACTACACTTGATATGTTAGGTTCAGCTGAAAAGATTGAAATCGACAAAGACAATACGACTATCATAAATGGTAAAGGTAAAAAAGGAGATATCAAGGCAAGAGTTGGGCAAATTAAAGCACAAATTGAATCTACAACGTCAGATTACGATCGTGAAAAATTACAAGAGCGTTTGGCAAAATTAGCGGGTGGTGTCGCTGTACTTTATGTTGGTGCGCCAACTGAAGTTGAGATGAAAGAGAAAAAAGACCGTGTTGATGATGCATTGGCAGCAACAAGAGCGGCAGTAGAAGAAGGCGTAGTTGCCGGTGGTGGAGTAGCTTTGATTCGTGCAATTGCCACGTTGGATAAATTGAAAGGAGAAAACGAAGATGAAGTAACCGGAATTGCAATTGTTAAAAGAGCAGCTGAAGAACCACTTCGTCAAATAATTGCGAATGCAGGAGGAGAAGGTGCAGTAATCGTTCAAAAAGTACGTGAAGGAAAAGCCGATTTTGGTTACAATGCTCGTACGGATAAATTTGAAGATTTATTCAAAGCAGGTGTTATTGATCCAACTAAAGTTACGCGAATTGCAGTTGAGAATGCAGCTTCAATCGCTTCAATGTTATTAACTACAGAATGCGTTATTTCTGATCAACCTGAAGAATCTAATCCAGCAGCTGCTATGGCAGGAATGGGTGGAGGAATGCCTGGAATGATGTAATTTAGGATTTACAAGGGTTCGCTTCGGTGAACTCTTTTCCGTTTTTCTCTTCCCGATTTATTCGGATAGACAAAGACGACATCATATAAAAAAGCTCGTTTCATTGAAGCGAGCTTTTGTTTTTTATCGAACTTTTTATCTGAAAATCTTGAATAAATCAAGTAATTTATTTATTGAGGTTAAACGGAACCTATTTTTTACTAAATTTAATTCAAACTTTACGTATGAAAAATTTTGTAAAAGAAAATTGGTATAAACTGATGCTTGGTTCATCTATGATGATGGCATCTTTTGGATTTATGATTTATGCGATCAGTCCGGCATATTCAAATTCGGATAAGGACAAAACGGAAATAGAAAATACTACGATTATACCAAATGGAGTTAAGGTGGATGGTATCCAGTACTTTGTTGATGGTGGTTATGTTTATCGTTGGAATGGCTGGGATTGGACAGATTTGGAAAATTGGCAAAAAAACAAACTCCCGTAAGGAAATTTATAGTCAACTTTTTCTCGGACGAGACATTTGTTGAAAAAAGCCCTACTTCGCTCAAAATGAGCTTCGTTACAAAAAACGTTTATTTGAAAAAGCCTTTCCCGAACCAGATTTTAAATATTTTTCAAATTCAAAAGCCTTGTGTTTTTCAGTAAATGCGATATACGTTACTAATTTGACTGGTAAGCGAGAAGAAGTATAATGTACTTGTTTTTTGTTATGTCTTACTAGGCG
>JBIKQS010000344.1:0-2815 GCA_044349575.1 Crocinitomicaceae bacterium | reverse complement strand
ATTAGTAGAGAAATTCGAATTAACTTCTTTTTGTTTTAATTCAAGTTTGGTGTTTTTAATTTCCTCTTTTGTTGATTTTGTGTCAACTTCATTCTTAGATTTAATTTCAGTATTGATTTCTGTGGGCTTATTTGTTTGCTCAGATGAATTCACTAAAAAGTAGGAACCAATAGCGATAGCTGTAATTGCAGCCCCACCGAGAAACCATCGGTAAAACGTAGTTGGTTTAGCAACTGGCATTTTCTGATCGAGTAATTTACTCATTGAATCCCACGCTGCAGAATCATAAGGAAGCTCTTGATTTTCAAGAAGTTCTTTAAATTTATGATCTATTTTGTCTTTCATATCAAAAATGTGAACTGTATTTTTTCTTCAATATTTTTTGCAAATTCATTTTAGCTTTTGCCAAATTGGATTTTGATGTTCCTTCATTAATCCCCAACATTTCAGCAATTTCCTTGTGCGAATAATCTTCAATCACGTATAAATTGAAAACCATTCTGTACGCCGGAGAAAGCTGATCTATAGCTTCCAATGCTGCCACTGCCTTTAACTCAGTAAGTTCCCATTCCTCTTGCAATATCATGTCTTCGGTAGCATCTTGCTTGAAAACAGAATCATTATCGGTTTGGAACGGATTTCTCTTAGATTTTCGGATGGAATCAATCGCTGTATTTGCAACAATTCTTCTCACCCACCCTTCTAAGGAACCTTTAAAATCAAAAATGCCAATTTTGTCAAAGACCTTTATAAAACTTTCTTGAAGAACTTCTTGAGCAGTATCACTATCACTAATATATCTTTTACAAACTGCCAACATTTTCCCGTAAAACATTTTGAACAACTGCTCTTGTGCCCTTCTGTCATTGCTGACGCATCCTTCTACTATATGTCGTAATTGCTCAATATTCTCCAAGTCTACTGCTTAAAAACGTTCGTTCATTTTGACGGTTGCCTAAATTCGTAATATTTTTTTTAAAGTAAGTAATATTTTATGAAAAGTAGTAAATTCGTAAACTCAAAAATTAATTTACTAACAAAATACGAAGTATGAAAGTTACAGTTGTTGGAGCAGGAAATGTTGGAGCTACCTGCGCGGATGTATTAGCACATCGTGAAATAGCTAATGAAATTGTATTGCTTGACATCAAAGAAGGTTTCGCTGAAGGAAAAGCATTGGATATTTGGCAGACATCACCTATAAACATGTACGATTCAAGAACAATTGGATCAACAAATGATTATACAAAAACGGCAAATTCTGATGTAGTAGTTATTACTTCTGGTTTACCAAGAAAACCGGGAATGTCTCGTGACGACCTTATCGCAACAAATGCAGGTATCGTTAAGACCGTTACTGAGAACATAATTAAACACTCACCTGATGCAATTTTGATCATCGTATCAAATCCATTGGATGTAATGACTTATTGTTCGTATTTAACAGCTAAAGTTGATTCTAAAAAAGTTTTTGGAATGGCTGGAGTTCTTGATACGGCAAGATATCGTGCATTTTTAGCAACTGAATTAAACGTATCTCCAAAAGATATACAAGCTGTATTGATGGGTGGACATGGAGATACAATGGTTCCACTACCTCGTTATACAACGGTAGCGGGTATTCCTGTAACAGAATTGATTGAAAAAGATAAATTAGACGCAATAATCGAGCGAGCTAAATTTGGTGGAGGTGAAATGGTGAAATTACTTGGTACATCAGCTTGGTATGCTCCTGGAGCTGCTGCTGCTCAAATGGTGGAAGCAGTTGTTCGTGACCAAAAGCGAATTTTCCCAGTATGTGCATGGTTACAAGGTGAATATGGATTGAATGATATTTACTTGGGAGTTCCTGTAGTTTTAGGTAAAAATGGAATTGAGAAAATTATTGAATTAGATTTAACTGCAGACGAGAAAGCATTATTGTACGAATCTGCTGATGCAGTGAAAGGAGTAATGGATGTTTTAGATGATATGAATCTAATTGCTTAACTAAAAATAACTAAATGAAAAGCTGTCTCTTTTCAGGCAGCTTTTTTTGTTATAATACCTTGCAAAATTGAAAACAGCATGTGTGGACGAAATTTTATAGCTCATTTATTCATTCTTGTTGTCTTTTTAGTATCATTCAATTCATGTAGCGAAAGCAAAGAAAAAAAGGATGAACTTTCCAAAAATTCTGAAATCACCTACTCTAAGTATCTTAAGATAAAAGAGGTTCAATCAGGTGTTTTACTCGATATTTCGCATCCAGATCGAAAAAATAAGTCATACCGTTATTTTATACCCAAAACTAACGGAGACAAAACTCCAAACGGTTACATTCGTATACGAAAAGATGACCTGAATTTTTTAGTTTTCTCAACAACCCATATTGGAATGCTTGAAAAATTGAATCAAGTTGATAAAATTAAAGGAACGTGTTCAAAAACGCTAATTCATTCACCATCTGTTAATCAAAAAATTCAAGACGGAGTGATCCTAGACTTTGGAAACGAGGGAGTAACCTCTTTTGAAAAAATCATTCAATTAAAACCAAAAATTATTGTTTATAGTGGATTCTCCTCCGAATTTACCAAAGCTGCTGAATTTGAAAAAATGAATATTTTACCCATTCCAAATTTTGATTGGAAGGAGACTCATCCTCTTGGAAAAGCAGAATGGATTTTATTTTTTGGTTACTTAACAGGTACAGAAGATGCGGCCAAAAAACATTTTAAGGATGTAAAGGACAAGTATTTGAACTTATGCAAAACTGCCCAAATTGCTAAAGTATCTCCGACAGTACTTATGGGAAGTAAAATCGGTGATTATTGGT
>JBIKQS010000343.1:0-2816 GCA_044349575.1 Crocinitomicaceae bacterium | reverse complement strand
CATAATTTCACGGTCCAAACGTTCGCGAATATCTTCGTCTTCAAGTGAAACTTTTTCTCCAAACAAAATGATTGATTTAGGAATAGGAGGGAGGTTTTGTTTGACAGTTTCTACCGTTGGTTTAACTTCCTTAGTTTCAGTTTTACATGAAATAACCGTAAATAGGATTAACAAAAAAATAAAAAAAATCTTCATTAGTTCAGTTCAATTGCGCCAATGTCAGGCGGATTATTACGCAGATTACCAAATATATCTGTTACAACCGAGGTTGCAAAGCCATTTCCATTCAAAGTGGACGAAGGTAAAAATGAGAAATCGTAGGTAGCTGGATCTGTAAACATTGGATCATTGTTCCAGTATGTTGATTGGTAAAAGGCATCTGTTTGCTCAATTTCAGATTTAATAAGGCAATTTTTAAAATCAAAATTTAAGTTTACACCTGACAATTGAATCGTATCGATTGCCAATTCGGTGGTAAGATTTCCTGAAAGAACACAATTATAAAAAATTCCTTCATTGATTGAACCTACATTGGTTGTGGCCGTCTGGTAATTTGTGAAATAATTACTAATTCCAACTGCAGGATTTTGAGAAGAACCGTATCCCAACAAGTCACAGTGGTTGAAATTAAAATCTCCGCCCTCGAGAACTAACAGAGCATGTGTTCCGTTTTTGGAAATAATACAATTTTCCGCTTTTACTTTAGCGCCAGAATAAATGAAAACCCCGTAACGCGCGTGATTTTGAATGATGGTATTCGTCATTGTAAGCGTATAGCCCGGATTGGAAGGATCATCCGAAAATAAATGAACACCGGAAGTTCCATTTTTCAGAATTGCGTAATCAATGGTACTTGGGCGTGCCTCTTGAAAATAAATTCCATAATATTGTCCTGCAACATCTTGATAATCTTGCTCCAAACGATCTCCTTGAAAAACTACTTCATTTCCTGGTATACCGATAATATTGAGTGTTGATTTATAGACGTAAAAAACTGAATTTTTATGCAGATGTACTTGGGTTCCTGCTTGAATTGTTAATGTTTTAGCGGAGTCAACGATTGCAGCTCCATAAATAACATGAGGTTTGTCGTTAGGCCATATTCCCTCGTTAAAATCATAGATTTCTTGCTGAAAATTTGAATAATGAAAATACATATCTTGTCCCCAAACAGCCAATTTCACGTATTGATCCTTTCCATTCGTTCGAAAGCGAATTGAATCCTCAACAATCATTGGTAGCGACTGACTATTGATATCTAAGGTTACTTCAACAAAAACAAACAAACTGTCTTTCCCTTCAATTCTGATATTTGATAAAGTGGTGCCTATATTTCCATCCACATTCATGCGAAATGGCGAGTTTTCACCTCCCATTAATTCAATTTGATCAATTTGAACCGTCTTTTTTTCGTTATTGTAAATTTTGAATTGTTTTGTGGTGGAACCGACTGTTGTGAAAACAGTATCAAAAACAAGTGTATCTACTGAAAATTCGAGATTTTTCTTAGACAAAAGGTTGTTTTTTTTGCAGGAAACAAAGGATCCAACAAGTAAAACCGAAAATAATAAGTAGCAAATTGTTTTAAGCACGTATATTGTTCTAACGCAAAAGTTAGCTATTTATTGAATTAATTGGGTAAAACGTAGGCTTTAAATTTCAAAACCACCACAGCAGGATCGGTATTTGCTGTTACAGTTACAGATTTACTTTGCTCTTTCACTTGATCTGGTTTTGGTTCAAAGATAATTTCAATTTTTTCTGATTTCCCCGGTGCAATTGGTTTTTCTGGTTTGCTAGCGGTTGTACATCCGCAACTAGGTTGTACATTGGTAATATTCAACGGGTTTTTCCCTGTGTTTGTAACTGTAAAAACCGCTTTTGTCTTTGAACCTTTTTTTACATTGCCAAGATCGATTTCTTCTTGATCAAATTTCATGGTAGTCATACTAAAATCCTCAGAAGCATTTCCCGTTCCCGTCTTCTTTCCTTCATCAACAGCAATAGTTGATTCAATCTTTCCTTTTTTTTCTTGAACGTCTGCTTTACCGCCGCAAGCAAATAGGACAAGTGATGTTAGAATAAATAAACTACTTTTCATTAATTCAATATTTATGGTTTTTTTTTCTCAAATTTACTAATTCTACTTTTCGACAGACTCTCCTTTTATTCTTTTTTTAAGAGATTGTTGATTTTTTTGTTACTTTTAAGACAAAGTTACGTACACTTCCATGTAAAACCTTAAAGCGTATGAATAATTCTACATCAAATGTTGTCTTTATTGGAAATCATGCAAATAAAATCAGAAAAGACATTCCTGTTGAAACATTAAACGACTACAGTTTAAAATCTGTTGAATACACAAGAGGATCTCTCTTTGACGGAGAAAATTCAAAGTTGGTTTTGAATAACGTTGCGTGTGATTACAACGGAGAATATGAACTGGAAAATTTATCAATTGCGTTAAATTTTAGCCTCGAGCATTTGGTTAAAAATAGTTCAAACACCATCCTCATCGGAGATCCGTTTGAATTGTTGTTTCAAGCATCTATTTATGCGTGGCTCAAAGAAAATCCAACGAATGTAAAGCTGAATTCTTCAGACAGTGATTTTTCTCATTTAACGGTTGTTTTGTTGTATCCGGCCACTATGGGATTTGAAAATTTACGCAAAGAAATATCTCACGTTGTTTATGTTTTAAAAAAGCACAAGGTGAATACATTTTTAATTGAAAACCACATTAATCAAGCCAGTGCCATTGATAACATTTTGTATTATTTTTCGCCTGAATCAATTCTTCAACTGGAACACCAGGT
>JBIKQS010000342.1:0-2818 GCA_044349575.1 Crocinitomicaceae bacterium | reverse complement strand
CGTAAGCGAATATTGCTTTGAAAACATCTACGTCGAATAGCATTAATAGTATCTACAGTTAATTCTGCCGTGTCTGCGATATAGAATACATTAGAAGCATTGATTTCAGCTGCTAAATCATCTATATACTTTGATTTTTCTTCTCTTGTCATTTTTTTTAATTTTAAGCAGTGACAGATTTAGAATCAATTTGAATTCCCGGACTCATGGTCGCAGAAAGATAAATACTTTTAATGTAAGTACCTTTTGCCGCTGAAGGTTTCATTTTTATCAAAGTCTGAATAATTTCATTCGCATTGTCACGTATTTGATCACCTCCAAAACTTGTTTTACCAATTCCAGCATGAACAATACCGTATTTATCAACACGAAAATCAATTTTACCTGCTTTAACCTCACCAACAGCTTTACCAATCTCCATCGTTACAGTACCTGTTTTTGGATTAGGCATTAATCCTCGTGGTCCTAAAATTCGACCCAAAGCACCAACCTTACCCATAACAGATGGCATAGTAATAATTACATCGATGTCAGTCCAACCACCTTTAATCTTGTCAATAAAATCATCAAGACCAACATAGTCAGCACCAGCAGCTTTAGCTTCCGCCTCTTTGTCTGGAGTACAAAGTACAAGAACACGAACGTCCTTACCTGTACCGTGTGGAAGAGCCACAGTTCCTCTAACCATTTGGTTAGCTTTACGTGGATCAACCCCTAAACGAACTGCAATATCTACTGAAGCATCAAATCGAGTAGAAGAAACTTCCTTAACCAAATTACATGCATCAATTAAGGCGTAAGACTTGGAGAAATCAAATTTCGCCAAAATCTCTTTACGTTTTTTTGTTATCCTTTTCATAATACAAATTATTTAGATTTCGGAGCTTCACCTCCTTTAACAGTGACACCCATGCTTCTAGCAGTACCTGCAACCATTCTCATAGCTGAATCTACTGTGAAACAATTTAAATCTGGTAATTTATCCTCAGCTATCACCCTAACTTGATCCCAAGACATAGAACCAACTTTAACTCGGTTAGGCTCAGAAGAACCTTTCTTTATTTTAGTATGCTCTACAATTTGAACTGCTGCGGGTGGTGTTTTAAGAATAAAATCAAATGATTTGTCACCATAAACTGTAATAACTACTGGAACTACCTTACCTTGTTTATCTTGAGTCCTTGCATTAAACTGCTTACAAAACTCCATGATATTCACCCCTTTGGCACCCAATGCAGGTCCAATTGGCGGCGAAGGGTTGGCAGCTCCTCCTTTAATTTGCAGCTTAATTAACGCTGCTACTTCTTTTGCCATTTTACTATAAATTATGTAGTCAAACGTGAATATCGTCGGGAAGCTTTAGTCGACTTTCTCACTCCTACGGTTAATACAAACTATACTTCTTTCTCTACTTGCATGTAGCTTAGCTCAAGTAAATTCTTTCTACCGAAAATTTTCACCATCACTTTAAGTTTCTTCTTATCTTCATTAATCTCGTCGATAACACCACTAAAATTATTAAATGGCCCATCAATAACCTTAACCGATTCACCAATGGTAAATGGTATTTTCATTTCTTCTTCATTCTCGGAAAGTTCATCTACTTTACCTAAAATTCGATTAACCTCTGACAGTCTCATAGGTACAGGATCTCCTCCTTTCTCAGCACCTAAAAAACCAATTACATTGGTGATATTTTTAATAACGTGTGCCACCTCTCCAACAAGCGCGGCTTCAATTAATACATAACCAGGAAGATAGGCTCTTTCTTTAGATATTTTCTTGCCATTTCTAATTTGAAAAACTTTCTCAGTTGGAATAAGAACTTGAGAAACGTAATCATTTAACTTATGGCGATTAATTTCAAGTTCCAGGTATTCCTTAACTTTCTTTTCCTTTCCACTAACGGAACGAACTACATACCAACGCTTTTGAATTTCTTCCATAGCTTAAGCGACTATAACATATTGTAAATCATACCAATAACCCCTCTCCAAAACGAATCAGAATCACCAGTAATACCAAACAAATAATCCATAACAAAAATTGTGACTGCAAATAAAATGGATGCAACTACAACAACAATCGTATTACTTTGGAGCTCTTTCCATGTAGGCCAAGTTACATTGTGCCTCATTTCAGTGTAAGTTTCTAAAAAATATTCTTTTATTTTCATCACCAAGTTATTTGTTTTCTTAATGCACGGGTGGTAGGATTCGAACCCACGGCCAATGGTTTTGGAGACCACTACTCTACCAGCTGAGCTACACCCGTTTGGTTTAAAAAGGGGGAGAAAAAATTCTCCCCCTTACTAGCTCATATGATATTTTACTATGCAACGATTTCAGTAACCTGACCTGCACCTACAGTTCTACCACCTTCACGGATTGCAAAACGTAAACCTTTATCCATTGCAATCGGAACGATCAATTTAACATTAATAGTAACGTTATCTCCTGGCATAACCATCTCGCGACCATCAGTTAATAAAATCTCACCTGTTACGTCAGTTGTTCTGAAATAAAACTGTGGACGATATTTGTTGTGGAAAGGAGTGTGACGACCACCTTCTTCTTTCTTCAATACATAGATCTCAGCTTTAAACTCATTGTGAGGGGTTGTTGAACCTGCTTTACAGATAACCATTCCACGTTTAATTTGAGTTTTCTCAATACCTCTTAACAAAAGACCTACGTTGTCTCCAGCTTCACCTCTATCAAGGATTTTGCGGAACATTTCAACTCCAGTTACAGTTGATGTTAATTTGTCATCACCCATACCTAAAATTTCAACCGGATCTCCTGAATTGATAACACCC
>JBIKQS010000341.1:0-2821 GCA_044349575.1 Crocinitomicaceae bacterium | reverse complement strand
TTAGGTTTACACAAAACAGACTCACAGAAACAAGTTGCGGAGCGTGAAAATAGTATTATAAAACTCGAACAAGACAAAGGAGCTCGGTATAAAAATATTGATCTTTCTCCGGATGCTTTGATTGCCATTCAACTTCAAATGTCTGTTTATCTTGATCAGTCAATTCTGTTTGCAGAACGCCTACAGTCTGAATTTAAAGCTATTGGTAGGCATGATAGGGGAGTGCGTCAAGCCGGATTTTTGGTTCTTCATCAAACGACAATGCCAAGTGTACTTATAGAAACAGGTTTTTTAACTAATCCATCAGAAGAGCAATTTTTAGGCAGTAAGGATGGTCAGGTTCAAATGGCAAATTCTATATTTAAAGCTTTTAAAAAATACAAAAACAAATTAGAGGGAATTAGTGATGAAGTAACTAATGATAAAGTTGAAAGCAAATCGCCTGAACCAGAAAAAAAGACTGGAAATACGCCCAAAGAAAAAGTTCTCGATGAAAAAAATAGCACAACCAGTACTGTGGAGAATCAAACTGATACTAAGGGAAAAGTTATCTTCAAAATTCAATTTGATATGTCGGATAAGCAGTTACCATTAAATTCGAGTCGCTTTAAAGGTTTAAAAACGGATGAATACACGCATGATGGAGCCTATAAATACGTAACGGGTAATTTTATAAATGATTTTAATGGAGCCAACACGTATAAAAATGAAGTGAGAAAATTAGGTTTTTCAACAGCATTTGTTGTTGCATTTTTAGATGGTGAAAGGATTAATTTGGAAAAAGGTATTAAATTAGCACAAAATTAAAATTGGTGAGATTTTCAAAAGAAATTAAGGCAGGTTTAATTGCGATTTTCGCAATTTCTTTCTTGGTCGCAGGTGTAAATTTTTTAAAGGGAAATAGCTTTTTTGGCGGTGATCGAATCTATTATGCCTACTTTCCGAACTCAGGACAAATAGCACCATCTAATAATGTGACTTTAAATGGAGTTATTGTTGGAAAGGTTATGACCATTGAATATGTTTCAACCAATCCTCCTGATAAAAAAGTGAAGGTGGGATTTTCTATTGCAGAGAAAAACATTCAAATTCCGAAAGGATCAAGAATTGAGATCGGCTCTTTAGATTTACTAAATAAAGGAATGCTCTTGTTCTTGAATCCTGATTTATCTAAAGGTTTTGTGAATCCAGGTGAAACAATTGAAGGAAAATTATCCGTTGATATGTTTTCTCAAGTAAAACAATACGCTGATCCCATTTCTCAAAAAGTACAAGCGATGATGAGTTCTGTTGATAAAATGGTGGGCTCACTCTCCGCCTTTTGGGATAATACTGCAACCTCTGAGATTGAAGGTAGCATGCGCGATGTGAAATTAGCTATCCGTAAATTGGGAAATGTAGCCGATCAAATGGAAGGTTTTGTTGCTGATGAAAAGATTAAGTTTGACAAGATTTTAAACAACGTAGAAAATATCACTTTCAATTTAAAGAAGAGTAATGATGAGATTACAGCGATAATTGGCAATACCAAAAAAATAACGGACGACGTGGTTAGTTCTGAATACATAGAAGTGATTTCAGAGGCTAAAAAATCGTTAAAGTCGTTCAATGACGTTCTGCTCAAGGTGAAAAATGGTGAAGGTTCAATTGGTTTGCTTTTGAATGACAAACAATTGTATAACGAACTTGTTACTTCAAATAAGGACTTACAAAACTTAGTGAAAGATTTACAAAAAAATCCAAATAGATACGTTCATTTGAGTGTATTTGGATCTAAAGTAAAAGGAACTCAGCTAAGTCCAAGAGAAGAGAAAAAATTAAAAAAGTTACTCGATAGTATTCCTGAATAAGATTTAATTTATGTTTTCAACTATTGCGTTTGCTATACTAAGTTTAGGTGGAATAGGTTTTTTCACTTGGAACGTTTTAAAAATCCGTCAAAATATTCTTTTAGGAAGAGATGTAAATAGATCAGACAATTCCAGTGAGCGTTGGAAAACGATGCTTCTCGTTGCTTTTGGTCAAAAGAAAATGTTTTCTCGACCGATTCCGGCCTTACTTCATTTAGTTATTTATGCATCTTTTGTAATTACGCAGATTGAGTTAATTGAGATTTTTGTTGACGGATTAATCGGAAGTCATAGAATGTTTAGAGAGGCATTGGGTGGGTTTTATACCTTTTTAATAAGTTTCATAGAAGTATTATCCCTATTGACCTTTTTTGTTACTATTGCTTTCTTTGCTCGAAGAAATCTATTGAAACTTCCGAGATTTACAATGGCAGAATTGAAGGGTTGGCCAATGAAAGACGCCAATTTAATTTTGATTTTTGAGATTATTTTATTGTCATGTATATTCACGATGAATGGTGCAGACGAAGCAAGTCAATTATTGAAATCCAATGAAAGTTATGGGTTTGCTGTTAGTCAATTTATAGGTCCCTTATTCTTTGGAGGAATTAAATCTAGTGAAACTTTACATGTTTTAGAGCAAATTGGATGGTGGGGACATATATGTATGGTATTTCTTTTTCTAAATTACCTTCCCTATTCTAAGCATCTACATGTATTATTAGCCTTCCCAAATACTTTTTATTCAAATTTGGAGAAAAAAGGTCGATTTACTAATATGGAATCAGTAACGAATGAAGTGAAGCTAATGCTTGATCCTAATGCAGATCCATATGCAGCACCAGCTGAATCAAGCGCTGTTCCTCAACGGTTCGGAGCAAAGGATGTTACCGATTTAACCTGGAAAAACTTACTTGATGCTTATTCCTGCACGGAATGTGGTCGATGTACTTCATCTTGTCCCGCTAATG
>JBIKQS010000070.1:0-9561 GCA_044349575.1 Crocinitomicaceae bacterium | reverse complement strand
AGATGCTTCTGGTGCAGACCAATTGATTGGTAGAGGGGATATGCTAATTTCCACAGGATCAGACATGAAACGACTACAATGTGGATTCGTTGATACCGATGAAGTAGAAGAAATATGCGAATTTATTGGTTCACAACGAGCATATCCAGAAGCCTTGTTACTACCTGAATATCAAGGAGAAGATGGAGAAGGTGCTGGTGAATTTGATATGTCAGAAATGGATTCAATGTTTGTTGATTCAGCAAGAATTGTAGTAATTAGCCAACAAGGATCGGCAAGTTTACTCCAACGAAAATTAAAACTGGGGTATAATAGAGCGGGAAGAATTGTTGACCAATTAGAGGCCATGGGCATAATTGGTTCATTTCAAGGAAGTAAGGCGAGAGAAGTATTATTTACTGACATTGAATCGCTTGACGAATTTTTGAGAACAAAAGGGATTCTTTAAAATTATTAACACACATTTTAATTATTATTCCGATTCTTTCATTTAAAGGAGTTACCTTTGATGTCCAATTTTTGAATAGAAGGAATGATAGATTTAGATTTATACGAGGCGAAGGAACTTTATCCATTCCAAGAAAAAACAGTAATTTCCATCCTAGATGAATTGCGTGAAAATGGTAATTCATTTAACCTACTTTATCAACTTCCTACGGGAGGAGGAAAAACAGTTATATTTTCGGAATTAACAAAAAGATACATTCAAGAATGGGGGAAAAAAGTACTCGTTCTTACGCACAGGATTGAATTATCCATTCAAACTTCCAAGCAACTTGACACACGAGGAGTACAATCAAAAATAATCAATTCTGAGGTAAAATCTCTGCCTGATCAAGAAGAATATTCTTGCTTCATTGCAATGGTTGAAACGTTAAACAACAGATTAAATGAAGATAATCAATTTCTTCACAATATTGGATTGGTAATCGTTGATGAAGCTCATTATAACAGTTTTAGAAAATTATTTCAGTTTTTTGATGGATGTAATATACTAGGTGTAACGGCTACTCCGTTAAGTAGCAATAAAGCATTGCCTTTACGAGATAATTACGACAAATTAGTAGTTGGAGAAAGCATAGCCGGGCTAATTGAAAAAGGATATTTATCCGATGGAAAAACCTACACGTATGATGTTAATTTACAAGGATTAAAAATAGGAACACATGGCGATTTTACAGTAAACAGTATGGATACGGTTTATGGTAATTTCTTCATGCAAGAAAAACTTATTTTCGCATACGAGGAAATTTCAAAAGGGGAAAAAGTTCTAATTTTCAATGCAGGAATAGAAACCTCCCGAAAAGTAGAAGAAACTTTCAAGAAGTTAAAATACAACATTAAACATCTTGATTCAACATATAGCGATAAGGATAGAAAAGATATTGTTAAATGGTTTAAAGAAACGCCAGATGCAATCCTAACGTCAGTTGGAATCTTAACAACTGGTTTTGATGAACCAACTGTTCAAACAATTATATTAAATCGCGCTACTCGATCATTAACACTTTACCATCAAATGATTGGTCGTGGATCTAGACGCTTACCTAAAAAAAATGAATTCAAAATAATTGATTTAGGAAATAATGTAAGAAGATTTGGATACTGGCAAGATTTTATAAATTGGCATGATGCTTTTAGATTTCCAGATCGGTTTTTAGAGTCACGAGTTTCTGAATTAGAAGATCTGCAATTTGAGGTAGAATATGAATTTCCTCGACATTTCAAAGACATATTAAATGTAGAAAAATTACAATCATTTAGCATTGCAGACGCATATTATTACGCTATTGACAACGGTAGTAAAGGAAGGATTTCTATTGATCAAAGTATGGATAATCACGCTGAAGTGATAGTAGAATCAGCAAAAGATTTGGATGAAGCAATTAAACTTATTCAACTATTGCAAGATCATATCGAACATCGCTTGAAGCATTATTCAAAATGTATTTCAAAATGCACACCAAACTACATTAAATACCTGATAGAAACGTATAACAGGCAATTAAGCCAAAAATTACGAACAATGATTGATAGTGATTAATAATTTGATTATCTTTAAGAAATGAAATCAATTGGATTACTACTTTTTTTTCTTCTTTCATTCCATACTTTTGGACAATTGAAAGCGTATTTAGACACCAAGCAATTTTACAATCCACAAATTGGTAATTATGTTGAAATATACATGCAATTTGTCTCATCATCCTTAAAATATGAATGGAAAGAGACAGGTTTACAGGGTAAAATTGCTATTCGACTAAATGTCTCACAAAAAGATTCAATCTATTTTTCTGATCTTTATTTGCTGGAGTCACCCATAATGAAAGATAGTATTGTCGAAGATTTTTATGATGTTGTCCGTTTTACAGTTGCACCAGGAACATATAATTTCAAAATTGAATTATCTGATATATTAAATGAAAAATCAAAAGCAATAACTGCTGAAAGTGAATTAGTTGTTAAAGACTTAAGTAAATCGGTTTCAACTTCTGATTTAGAAATAGCTGAATTTGCCAAGAAATCTGAAGAAAGCAACAATTTTACAAAATCTGGTTATTACATCCTACCACGTTTGACAAATTATTATCCGAGTGAATTAAGTAAAATCCCTGTATACTTTGAAATTTACAATACAAATCAACTCTCTGATAGTCTAATAATTCTGAAACAAAGTTTGAGAAATGTTGAGACCTTAGATGAATTAATTGATTATGAATATTACTCCAAACATGCAACAACCTCTATAATACCTATAATAAGGGGTGTTGATATTGCTAATTTACCAACCGGAAAGTATGAATTAGTTTATTCAATTTTGGATAGATCAAAATATGAATATTTCTCTAAATCATACATTTTTGAAAGAACAAATATGCTCGATCAAAACCTAAATATGGAAAATTTAGTGCTTGATCCTGCCTTCCAGAATTCAATTTCAGATGATAGCTTAGAATTTTTTCTGGAAAGTCTAATACCAATTTCTAAACAAAACGAAATCTTGAATATTATATCCTCATTAAAAACAAAAAATAAAGAAATTGCCAGGAAACACATCCAAGCTTTTTGGGTAAAAACAAGTCCAACAAATCCTTATGAGGCTTGGATATCCTACAAACAACAAGTTCTCTTCGTAGAAAAGCTCTATTCCAATAATTTTCAAGATGGTTATGAAACTGATCGTGGGAGAGTTTACCTAAAATATGGTGCACCGACAAATGTTATCCAAAAAGAAACATCGCCATCGGAATATCCCTATGAAATCTGGCAATACAACAAAATAGAACGATTTAGCAACAAAAGATTTATTTTTTATAATCCTGATTTAGTAAATAACACCTACCGCCTTTTACATTCGGATATGATTGGAGAAGTTAAAAATCAAGGATGGCAGGCTGCACTTTCTAAAAGAAATACCGTAAATGGTTCTGTAGATAACCCAAATATGTATAATCAAGATCATTTTGGTGGAAATAGTAATGATTTATTTAGACAATACTAGTGAAGAACGTTGCAATCGCAATATTGAATTATAACGGAAAAAAACACCTTGAAACCTTTCTTCCATCTGTAGTTAAACACTCTGATAAAGCAACTATTTATGTTATTGATAATGCCTCAACAGATGATTCATTATTATTTTTAAAAGAGATTTATCCTGACATTAAAATCATTGTTAATTCTTCAAATTTTGGTTTTGCAGAAGGTTATAATCAAGGAATGAAGTCCATTCATGAGGAATTGGTAGTTTTTTTAAACAGTGACGTTGAAGTAACAAATAATTGGTTAGACCCTTTGATTGGATCTATGAATGATTCATCTGTGGCAGGCTGTCAACCCAAAATAAAATCCTATTTGGAGCGAGAAAAATTTGAACATGCCGGAGCTTGCGGTGGATATATTGATAAAGATTATTTCCCATTTTGTAGAGGTCGCATATTTAATAATACCGAACAAGACAATGGTCAATACGATATATCTGTTAATGTTTTTTGGGTATCTGGAGCTGCTTTTATGATTCGAAACTCTATATTTAAAGAAATAGGTGGCTTTGACGCAGATTTTTTTGCACATATGGAGGAAATTGACCTCTGCTGGCGAATTCAAAAAACAGGAAAATCATTTCTTGTAGTGCCACAATCTGAAGTTTTCCATCTAGGAGGAGGAACTTTGGGGTATGAATCACCAACTAAATTATATTTAAATTTTAGAAATAACTTATATATGATTATTAAAAATCATCCGGGTTATTTACTTCCAAAATTATTCTACCGCATGGCATTAGACGGAATAGCTGGAATAAAGTTTTTAACCGAAGGAAAACCTCGATTTTGTTTGGTTGTGTTTTTAGCACACATGGCAATATATGCAAACTTTACGAAATTTTACAAAAAAAGAAGACAATTAAAAAAATACACATCAAAACCCAAAGGAATTTTCTCAGGAAGTATAATTTGGGCGTCAATGATACAAGGAAACAAGACTTTTGAAAGTCTCAATCAACGAAAATGGATAATTTAAACATACAAAGATGAAAATTGAACAAATTTATACGGGTTGTTTATCCCAAGGCTCTTATTATATTATTTCAGAAAATGAAGCCATAATTATAGATCCACTAAGAGAAACTGAGCCATACCTAAAAAGAGCTGAACAAGATGGAGTTAAAATAAAATACATATTTGAAACACATTTTCATGCTGATTTTGTAAGTGGCCACATAGATTTAGCTAAGAAAACTGGAGCAACAATTGTCTATGGTCCAAATGCGAATCCCTCCTACCCTGTTCACATTGCTCAAGATGGAGAACAGTTAACTTTTGGAAAGTTATCCCTTAAAGTTCTTCATACACCGGGTCATACCATGGAGTCAACATGTTATTTACTTTTTGATGAATCTGGTAAAGAATCAGCGTTATTTTCAGGTGATACTTTATTCATTGGTGATGTTGGCCGACCAGATTTAGCACAAAAATCAGCTTCAATGACGCAAGAACAATTAGCTGGACTTTTATATCACTCACTTCGAGACAAGATCATGACTTTACCTGATGATGTAGTTGTTTATCCGGCACATGGAGCAGGAAGTGCCTGTGGCAAAAACATGTCAAAAGAAACATCGGATTTATTAGGAAATCAAAAGAAAACAAACTACGCACTTCGAACAGACATGTCAGAAAGTGATTTCATTAAAGAAGTTACTGACGGTTTACTTCCTCCACCTGGATACTTTGGAATGAACGTTGCCATGAATAAACAAGGATATGATGAATATGATTCTGTCCTTAAACGTGGGTTAAATCCATTATCAATTGAATCATTTGAAGCTATTTTGAATGAAGCAGGCGATATCTTAATTTTGGATACTCGAACTTCATCGGAATTTGCAAAATGTTTTATACCAGGAACAATAAGTATTGGTTTAGAAGGGCAATTCGCTCCTTGGGTGGGTGCACTAATTTCAGATGTTAAACAGAAAATTGCATTAGTAACGGAAATTGGGAAAGAAGAAGAAACTATTCGCAGACTTTCAAGAGTTGGTTATGACAATGTAGTTGGTTATTTAAATGGCGGAATCGAAAACTGGAAAAATACAGGTAGGGATACAGATTTCATTGAACGAATTACAGCTGAAGATTTACAAATAGAAATCAACAATAAAACTACCATCATTGACGTGAGAAAACCAGGTGAATTTCAGGCAGAACACATTGAAAATGTACCTAATATCCCATTAGACTTTATTAACGAACACATGCATGATTTTCCACAAAATGATTCGTTTATTTTGCATTGTGCAGGTGGTTACAGAAGTATTATTGCGGCATCAATCTTAAAATCACGAGGCTATAAGCACGTTAAGGATGTTATTGGAGGATATTCTGCCATTTCTAAAACGAACATTAAGCGAACTAACTTTGTTTGTCCAAGTACATTAAAATAAAGAGCATGGAATACGTTAATTTAGGGAAGTCCGGACTTCAGATAAGTAGGTTATCATTGGGTTCTTGGTTGACTTTTGGAAAGCAAATAGAGGATTCAACTGCAGAAAGGTTGATGGAAATTGCATATGACAATGGCATTAACTTTTTTGATAATGCTGAAATATATGCGCGTGGTCAAAGTGAAATTGTGATGGGGAAAATTCTAAAAAAAATGAATCGGTCTCGTGATTCTTATCTTGTAAGCAGTAAAGTATTCTTTGGTATCGGTGGTCAATGGCCTACGCAAAAAGGATTAAATAGAAAACATATTATTGAAGCTTGTCATCAAGCGCTTGAAAGATTTCAATTGGATTATTTAGATTTATTTTTGTGTCATAGACCGGATAAGTCTACCCCTATTGAGGAGACTGTTTGGAGTATGCATCAATTGATCATGCAGGGTAAGATACTTTATTGGGGAACATCTGAATGGAGTGCTCAAGAAATTATGGAAGCACATATGTTTGCTAAACAGAATCATCTAATTGGTCCAATCGTTGAACAACCTGAATACAATATGTTTGCTCGACATAAAGTTGAGGTTGAATTCAGTCAAATCTATCAAACTGTTGGACTAGGAACTACCATCTGGTCTCCTTTAGCTAGTGGTGTTCTTTCAGGTAAATACAATGATAAATTCCCAACAGATACTCGTTTGGGTATGGAGGGTTTAGACTGGCTAAAAGAAAAAAACATTACGCTTGAGCGCATTGAAAAAGTTCAAAAATTAGCTGAACTTTCTCAAAAAATTGGTGTATCACTTCCTGTTTTAAGTATTTCTTGGTGTCTTTACAATAAAAATGTGAGCACAGTAATACTTGGTGCAAGTAAAGAAGATCAATTAAAAGAGAATCTTAAATCACTGGACTACAAGAGCATAATGACAGATGAAATTTATCAAGAAATAGAAAACATCATTGAGAACAAACCAGTGATGCCGGCATTTTAATCCTGATACCTTACATCCTCCATCATTGAAATTTTATACATTTCTCCCACTTCAAGTGTATAAAATCCAAACTCTTCTGTTACGATTCCTTTAAAGCGGTAAATTCCCTTACCTCGAAACGGGTATTTTCTTCCAGATTCAGGAAAATGAACGGTGTCAAGTGTATTTCCTTTTAGGTCGATGAATGTTCCAAAAAACATAACCTCTCCCCTATTTGTTATTGATTTTTTAAGTGCCACTAAATATCCGTATGTTTCAATTCTTTGACCAAGATATTCTTGAATCTGATCAGAAAAAATAGGGTTATTCATTGGATTAGTTGTTATTAAATCAAATGGGTTGCGTAACGGAAAACCTAATAATTCCATTTCCTCAAAAGCTGCCTCTAATTCTTCTTCCTCTAACAACGGTAAAGAATATTGCATCGGTTTTTCTTCAAATAATGACAATGGTTGTCTTTTTACCGGTTCTTTCTGATGGTATTGATGAGCCTTCCATAATATATGCTTCTTTTTTTCTGAAAAAGTTCGTAATGCACCAATCCTAATTAGTAAAATCAACTGTTCTAAGGGTATTTCCACTCGTTTTATTAAATCATCAAAATCTTTGAAACGTCCATTTTTTGAACGCTCTTTTAGAATAATGGAAACTACTTTTGCTTCAATACTATCAACAAGCATACATCCTAAGATCAAACGGTTTCCCTTCAACACACATTCATAACTTCCTTCGTTGATACACGGTGGCTCTATGATTGCTCCCCATTTTCGAGCCTCATGAACATATACTTCTGTTCGGTAATATCCACCAAAATTATTGATTGTAGCAGTCATATATTCTAATGGATAATATGCTTTCAAATACAAACTCTGGTAACTTTCTACGGCATAAGAAGCGGAATGGCCTTTAGAAAAAGCATATCCAGCAAAACTTTCAATTTGTCTCCACACATCGGAAGTCAATTCAGGGCTATGTCCGAGTGATAAACATTTCGTAAAAAAAGTAGTGCGAACTTCTTGAAATTCCTCCTTAGAACGAAATTTACCCGACATGCCTCGTCGCAAAACATCTGCTTCCGCCAATGATAGTCCAGCAAAATGATGCGCTACTTTGATCACATCTTCCTGATAAACCATCACACCATACGTTTCAGGCATAATTTCCAGTAAAATCGAATTTGCCTGCTTTCTTCTTTCAGGATACAAGTGTCGTAGAATATACTCTCGCATCATTCCCGATTGGGAAACTCCTGGTCGAATAATTGAACTTGCTGCTACCAACTCCAAATAAGATTGAACTTTTAGCTTTATCATTAGCATACGCATAGCAGGCGATTCTACGTAAAAACAACCCAACGCTTGCGCATTTAATAATAATTTTTTGATTTTTTCATCTTTCTTAAAAAAATGAACATCGTGAATATCATGCGGGGGATTTTCAGGTTGATTATAGCTTATTATATCGAGACAATCACGAATTTTCCCCAATCCTCGTTGGCTAAGTACATCAAATTTAAATAGCCCCACGTCTTCTGCTTCAAGCATCGAAAATTGAGTGGTTGGATATCCTTTGGGTGGTAAAAATGTAGCTGAATAATAGTGCATCGGTTTTTCACTAATGATTATTCCTCCCGAATGCACACTCAAGTAAGACGGCAACCCTTTTATATATCCACTATATTTTAAAACCAATCGAGATATTTCATCCAACTTGGAAGGATCCATTTTTGTTTCCACCAACTTATCAATCTCTTCTTTTGGAAGCCCAAATACTTTCCCTAACTCACGTATAGTTGCTTTAAATTGAAATGTATTGTAGGTGCAAAGAAGAGTGGCATGTGGATAACGAGAAAAAATATAATCAATGACATCATCACGGTCTCTCCACGAAAAATCTATATCAAAATCAGGAGGGTTTTTGCGAAATAAATTGATAAAACGTTCAAAATACAAGTCTAATTCAATGGGATCAACATCCGTAATTCTCAATAAATAAGCAACTAAACTATTTGCACCACTTCCTCTTCCTACATAGAAAAACCCTTTGGAACGAGCATACGAAGTGAAATCTCGTGTAATTAAAAAATAAGATAAATAATCCTTTTGGGCGATAATTTCTATTTCCTTCTGCATCCTTTTCTTAATCTCAACAGATGGCTTCCCGTAGCGATAAGTCAGTCCTTCTTCGCACAATACACGAAGCTGTTCTAAATCTTCTTCTTTTGATTGCGTATAGGTTGCTAGATTTTGAGGAGTCGCCTCTTCACCAAAAGAAAAACGAATGTGACAAGATTTCAAAATGGTATCTGTACGAAAAAAAATATCCGGATAATCTTCCCATTCCTTTTGCCATTCTTGATAGCTTATCAAGCGTTCTTGTTCCTGAGTTTGTTCACTTTTGGACAATTTTGAAAGCAAGCAGTTATTGGCAATTGAACGCAATAAGCGATGTGCATTAAAATCTCGTTTATGCCGAAATGTCATCAGTTGTAACGCAAGAATTCGCTTTCGAAGATGGATATATTTTGCAATTAAAAAATCCTTATTTTGATTAGACTGGAAAAAAACGAACTCATTTTCTTGCAACTTTAAAGGCACTTTTTCGAATGGATAAATTACATAACAATTG
>JBIKQS010000069.1:0-9595 GCA_044349575.1 Crocinitomicaceae bacterium | reverse complement strand
TAACCGAGAAATTAACAAATCGAGAAAAAGATATTGTAAACGGTATTTTGGATGGATTGAGTTATAAACTGATCGCGGATAGATATGAAATAGCGATTGATACAGTTCGAATGAATATTAAAAAAGTATATCGAAAATTGAATATCAATTCAAAATCTGAATTATTTAGAATTATGGGAAGTAGAAGATAAATTGTGTTAGATTATTCAAAATGGAGACTTAGGATTTTTTTAACCGTAAATAAAAGGACAACTCCCTTAAATAGGTTACAGTCCAAAAAACATGCTCTAACCTTTACCGAAAAATAAAGCAGAACCTGCTTTCCATTTATTTCTAAACTCAGGTTAATGGCACCGTGATGATCTCATCGATTCTTGGATTTATGCCCTTAAACTAATCTTGAATTTACGAAAGCTTTTTGGTTTGCTTTTGGCGTTAAAAGATATTTGGTTGTTGTATTGATAAAATTTGGCATATATGCGTCCACAAAATAGGTATTAGAAAATTAATTACTGACACTTTCTGCATTTATACACTTTAACGCCACCATTTTGTTTGCAGGGATCTACATCAAACAATTTCGACCAGAAATTATCCAATTTTTCAATGCTTCCATCATTACATTCAATACAATATACCTCAGAATTAGTAGGAGTACACGCGTATTCAGAATAATTATTACAATAGGTGGGCCTAAATAATAAAAACACACCAATGCAAATACAAAAAATAATTATACCCAAATAAATAATACACCCCTCATTTTCATCCTCTCTCATTTGATTTTTTTGGAGTGCAAAGTTAGCTTGACAGATTAATAGAGAAACAAACATTAATACACATAAAGATGTGTCTACAGTTATTTTTTCGCAATAAAAAATATTAGTTTTTGGAAATGGAAGGTCTATAATTTTTTAATTACATAATATTTATGTCAACAGAAACCGGATTTATTTCACCTTCCGTTTTTGTATTATATAAGTTAAAATGCAAACCGAGTTATTTGTTTTTGATTTTTTGATCCTCTTATAGAATTTGTATAGGAATTGACAACCTAATTAACACCGAATTCAGTGAAAAGAACAAGAGTTAAATTTCAGAATTGGAAGAAAAACTAATGACCCGAAGGGATAATTCTATGAACCCGAATTTAAAGGCCCATCCCAAACATAGAACATCAAACTGCTAAGGAAATTCTTGATTATTCATTTACTATCGTTTAGCAAAATTGTATTTTGAAAGCTCTATCAAATGAAAAACCCCGACTTTTTCAAGTCGAGGTTCCTATCGTGACCCCGGAAGTCGAAAAATCTAACTTTTACAAGGATTTAGAAGCGGTTTTAAATTATACGGAAATTGTTACCGATTAAGTAAATAACTACTACTGTAATCAAAGAATTAAACGGTAGAAAAGATAAAAGTTCCTTTTAATTGTTTATTATTCCTATCAACTAATATTCTTTGAAAATCGATTTAAATTGCTTCTCCATCATTGTAATTTCATCCTCATTCAACTGATTAAATTCATTGTTTCTAGAGCGTTTAGAAAGTTGTCCATTTCCCTTTTCTAGGAACTGTATTAAAAGCGCAACTGTTGAATCAGGCATATCAAAATGTGAATCAATATATTGTTTGAATGAGTCGTATGCATTTAGATAATTTAGCTCTTCGGGAATAATCCTTTTTAGTGTATCTTTAACACATTCAAAAAGAAATTCAGAATGTGGCGTAAGGTCCATATACTTATAAAAGTCTATTGTATCATTTAGTACTTGAATATTGTGATCAGGGGTTTCTTTCCAATCAATAAAATCTAATAACGGTTTCGAATACCCTTCAAGTACTTCGCGATAATCTCGAATATGATCTAAAATTGAAGCTGATATAGGGAAAATAATACCTTGTTGCGAAAAATTCTTAATGGCAAGAATGTGATGAATCAAAAATCGATGTATTCTTCCGTTTCCATCCACAAATGGGTGGATATAAACAAAACCAAATGCAATTTTTGCTGCAGCAATAACAGAATCAATGGAATCCTTGATGAGTAAATTACTTGTTGTAATTAAACCGTTCATTAAGCATTCAAGATCTTCAGGCCTTGCAGAAATGTGATCAGGTATAGGTTCTCCACTATAGCGATCGTGTTCCCCAACAAATCCACCCGAAGTTCTGAGTCCCATTTTGAGGAATCGATCATTCTCTATCACAATTTGTTGAAGGCGGCACAATTCGTCAATCGTAAGCTCACGAGTTCCTGCTTGACCAATGGCTTTTCCCCAACGAGCTGCTCTTTTGCTTTTGGGACTTTCTCCTTCTATGGAAAATGAAGCTTTTGAATCTTTCAGCAGCAAGAAGGAGGATGCTCGTTGAAGAAGTTCTTTGCGAAATTCATTAAAATAATCTTCTCGCTGTATGGAAAAATCCTCATTTATGAATTGTTCCAATTTTTTAGTTTTGTCAACCATTGGGCAAAAATCAGCCGTACCAGGTAGGTTGTTAAATACCATGTGTCTTGGTGAACGAATTCCGCTTCCGGTAAATTGTAAGTTAGGATCTACTGCCAATACATAGCTCTTTTTGCTTAAATTAAGGATTCCGGGTAACTCTTTTCCCATGAGCCATTCTATTAGAAACCAAATTCTTCGGGAATATTGCCCTGAAGGTTCGATAGACACCAGTTCGGTTAATTGGTGCATATTGTAATGTGCAGTTAGTTTTCTAAATAACAACAGATTTACTCCTTCATATTTCAATGCAAATATCAAATGATTATAAAGCGCATTAATTTCAGATAACGTAGTATTATCATCCGGTAAATAAGACTTAGGGAAATTCCGCAAATCCTTAGTGACATATTTTTTTGAACTTGTTGTGATCATTGCTATCATTCTAGGAATTGGCATCTGTAATCCTAATTTCTGAATGATTGCAGCATAACCAACAATGTATCCTGATTCAAGAAGAGTTCGTCCTGCAAAACTAGGCGCATAAAAAGAAAAATGAGCGCTATTATTCATTCTTTTAAAAAATTGAGTGCAATTTAAGAAAAAATTAGCGCAAATCAATAATAAGAAGCGTAAAAAGTGCTTTAATTATAAAAACGAGCGCAATTTCACACGTTGAAATCTAACTTGATAATAACTTATAAAAGTCAATTCTATTAGGGCATTAAGTGCTACTTTACAAATCTATTTCCGCTTGGGGTAAACCAATAAAAAAGCCCCAAACCTAAGTGAAATGGAGCTTTTATTACTTTGTGACCCCGGAGGTCGAAAAATCTAACTTCTACAGAGACTTGGAGCGGTTGATTGAATGGGAATTCAATAAAGAAATTGATAAATGAAAGAAGTTATTCTTCAATTTCAAAATCATACTTCAACTTCCAATATTGTTTTGTATCCACATACCAAATGAGCTCTTTACTCTCAGAAGGAATCTGTTTGGTCGCAGTTTGTAATTTATTGAAGAGATTGATTTCGAACTGATATTGAGACGGTAGTATGATGTTTCTATAGCCAAATGAACCTACGGAAGCGTAGGTTGAGGAATCCGGAAACAAAGGTGCAACATCAGCGAAATTATAATCAATTGTACCTTTGATCGTGTAATCAATTGAATCATTATTTTTCTCAGACAATGAACCCCAAAAATAGCCCGGTAGATGCTCCCCATATAAGGTATCCGTTGAATTATTTTTTATTCGAAAGCATGGTCCCTTCATGTATTCATTTCCTTTAAATTCTTTATCCAATTCGATACGAATGGATTTTGGTGCTTCATAATATTTCACTATTTCAATGAAGCCAATGATTGGATTGTCGTTTATATGTTTCTTATCTACCTTTTTCAAAGTTAGTTGACTTCGGGTAAAATGAATATCAATTTCTGTGAGTATTTCATTCCCGTTGATATCAAAATCCTGATCAAGTGTTTCAACCCAGCCCTTTTTCGTTTCAACTTGGATTGATAAAATGTATTTACCTGATTGAGTTAACTGTTGCTTTTGGGAGAATACAAATCTACTGGCTGTATCGATTGTAAACCGAAAGCTTTTTCCATCGGGCGATTTTAAAAATAAAAGGGTCTTTAATGGATTTTCAGTGGAATTACTGCGTTGATAAGAAATCTTTATTTCGTTTTGCCCATACACTTGAATTCCAGCAATTAACAAAAGAAAAATGAGTAATTTTTGAAGCATCGTTTGAAAATATTTTTTTTTATTTATTCAAAACTTATATTTGAGTTTCACAAATATCATAGGGTAGGTGATGCTTTGATATCTTGCTACCTATTTGAGTGTGTTACTTTTTAAACATAAAATTAATTGTTTTAATATTGGAAAAATTGGAAATTATTTTTTTGACTTTAGGACGAAGGTTACCACAATTTATATTTCTTTCACCAATAGTCACTCCAATAATTTGTGATAATTGTAAATTAGAAATATCTATTTTTTGAGCATAAATTTCTTCTCGATCAAATAAATTTAGCCCTGATGTTTTAACATGAATATATGTTTTACTTTTTTTAATGTTACCGAGTCTAACTGAATAATATGATTGCAGATTTATGTCGTTTAACAGAGGAATCTTATCCTTAATTTCAAAAGTATTTATAACCTGAAAGGAATACAAACTAATCATTGTATCATTTTTTATTTTATACTCACACAAAAAACTATATTCACTATTAGGATAAAAAATAAGTAATTTATTTTTCGCAAATGAATGGAAGGAATTTAAAATAATTACTCCAACGATTAAGACAATTTTCATTTTTCCCAAGATCTTTTTTTAACTATTTTTTCAACCTTTTTTACGTTATTCTGATTTCATTTAAATTTACTACAAAAATCATGTTCAAGTAATTCTGTTTATTTTAACATTTCCAACTCTTTGGCTTCTGGTTCATTATATTTAGTAGTTCGTGTACATTGATTTGTCCAAAACGCACCACTTTTTTCCAATTTTTCATTGGCGGCATTAAAATTTACGAAATCTACAATATTCATTCCTTAAAAAACACATGCAAATTATACCTCCTATAATTTTACCGCGATTTATTTTGTATTTGGATATTCAAATACCGTATCTACAAAGCTGTATTTTTTCATTTTCTCCTTAATAACTTTCAAGTCGTTTGATGTTTCAACTAATTGAACGTAATAATATTTTGGTTTGCTTTCCCGATTGTATTCTCCTCCATTTCTTTGAATGATCTTTTTCACCTTTTTGAAATCTGTTCCTGGCGGGAATTTCAATGTGATTTCAGCTTGGTGTTCAATGGTTTGTCCGAAACTTTGCATGGGGAAAGTTATTTTAGATTGCTCCTTCACCAAAATAACTTTGTTAATTTCCTCAACAATAGATTTTAGTTTGCTGATTGCGAGTTCCTTGTTTTGGTTTTGTTCATCCTCCCATTTGTTTCGATCTTCCATTTCCTTTAGTTGAGAAACTTGCATAAATGAAAATGTTATTTCAGATAAATGCTCAGAATTACCTTTCAGAAATACAATGGTAAAATCAGAATTTTCAAATGATTTTTTTACTAATTCTGGTTCAAAAGCTACCGGAATTTTCAGGTTATAGATAAAATGAGTAGGATTGGTTTCCAACAGTTTGATATATTCCTTCATCTTGAGTTGAATAGATATATTGTTTTTCGCAAACACCTCACATTCTTGATTAAATGGAAAATTATCCACTAAATGATCTGAATTCTCCCAAAATTCAATAGTATAATGAAAGCCACACGCATGTGCAAATGTTCGGTTTCCTAGAAATAGATCTTCATGTTGCTTTATTTGATCTTGTTCCGTAAGGAGAACTGCGGCATTAGGCCTGAAAATTTGCGTTTGGAACATTTCAGCATCTTTTATCAAAATAAAATTTGACTTATTTTTTAACGAATTGTTTTCTGTCTGCGCTTTGAAATCAGACTGTGCCGTAATAATGGTTAACAAAATGAATGTTTTTAGTAGAACTAAAATCTGTCTCATTCTCGTTTTTTTACATGCTGTGATTTGGAACATCTTATTTCACCTAATATTCTCTCGTTGCGATAACTAAAAGTAATCAATTTAATAAATTCTAGAAATAAAATAACAATTTTAAGCAGAATTTCGTTGTTTAACCAAAGTAGATTAACTTCTTCAATTACCTTTTTATAATTAGCAACCATTTATTTGATTTCCACTTTTTCACCAAGAAACTTGGGTTGTTTGTCAATAGCAAAATCAATAAACAATTTGACGCGAGCAAAGATCTCCCTTAGGTTTGTTTTAAATCCTTTGTTTGCAGATACATCCTTGGCGTTATAACCAATTGCTTCAATTCCGTAATGTTGACCAATATATATCGCACGTTCGTTGTGAAAACGTTGCGAGATAACCGTAAACGATTGCTGGGAAAATATTTTTTGCGCTCGAATCATGGAGTCAAAAGTTCTAAAGCCGGCATAATCTAAAAAAATAACAGAGGCTGGAATTCCTAATTTAACGAGCTCGTTTTTCATGTCTGTTGGTTCATCATAAGTAGATTTACCGTTGTCGCCACTGATAATCACAAATTTGATTTTCTTCAACTTGTACAATTCAACCGTTGCATCGATTCTATTTTTCCAATATTGATTGATACGCCCATTTTTGAGGTATTTAGAAGTGCCAAGTAAAAGGCCCACTTTCTTGTAAGGAATATTTTGCGGATTATCGTAAACAGAATTTTTAGTTGAAGAGGAAACCAGGATATTACAAACGATAATTACAATTAAAACGAATATGAAAACCGCAGCGGCTATTTTAATAATTTTCTTTTTCATTTTAAATTATTAATTGCATTTGAGTTTTATCAATTAGTAGTCGAGTGATTCTATTTTCACAAGAACCTTTTTGCTAAGATAAAACATAATCTCTAAAAACTATTTTTTGTTGCGATCCTATATGTGAGCAGTCGCTTCATTATTTCAAGAGCATTATCCTTTTTGAGTCCAAACTATATAATATGTCCAATTATTGATTGTTTTTTCTTCTACAACCCTTACCCAATTTTCATTGATGAACTCAATTTTACCATTCGTCAAATAATGTAAATACCGTCCTGAAAATCCAGTGTCATGTTTCTTACTATCTTCATGTCCACATGATTTTAACTTAAACACCACACCCTTATTATCTGTAAAAATAACACCTTCAATTAAACCGTTTTTGAATAATTTTTTAAGAATAGGCGTGTTTTTTCCTTTCAAATTATTTTCATTGAGTGCGAAGTCAACGACCAATCCTTCAGATGACCTATAATTGGGTTCATCAATTGATTTTAATTTTCCGTATTCTCCTTTAATCTCCTTGTATGCCAATTCATATTCATGAAGATTATCCAGGTATTTTCGATCAATATTAGAGTCAAAGAATAAGCACATTATCATTGCCATTCCAATGAATGAAAAAACAATAATCCATCTATATTTTATTATTTTTTTTATCATTTTACTCACTACCCCAAAAGATTAAACACCTTGCTAAGAAACCTATTTTTAAAGTTAATATTATTTACATTCGGTCCTGCATTGCGATGTGATCCAAGATCTTTAGTATTATAATTTAAAATTTAGCGTAATTTAGATCACCGCTTTTTTGCAAAGGTGCTGTTAACAAGCATTTTTAATAACCAATAATTTAGTCATTTTTTTTCGTTTTTTCCACTTTATACAATTTGTAATACACATCAAAATAGTCATTGTCCTTTGAATCCTTTGGTATAAGTTTTAATGTGTCACCTTTAATGATAAATTGTTGCATTTCAAAACGAAAAATCTTGTCTGACTTTCCAGTTCTACCAGTCCATCTTGTCTTTGTCTTTGAATTTAAATAATAATATTGATTCGACTTTCCCCATTTCCCACTGTCTTTAATTGAACGTCCAGTATGGTTCCATTCTGAATAATAATAAGTCGAGTCGTTGTAAAGTTTAAGGGTAACGCCTGAATAACCAAATCGTCCACTTTGATATTCGTTAAACTGTTTTTCGTTTGTCCTTGCAGAACAAAGAATAACCATCAATAAGATAGTAAGTATGTATTTGTATCGTTCTTTCATAAAATGCCTGCTAGTAGTTTACCTATGCTGTTATTGGACCTTTTTCTTCTGTCCATTTGCTAAAATTTAATTGGTAAGGTAACTCTTGAATAAACTTTCTTTCCATCAATTTCGGCAGGTGTCCAAGTTGGCATTTCCTTTATTAAATTTAGAACAACCCTTTCTTTAGGCGATATTTCTCCTTTGAAGTAGCGTTTGTAAATACATTCGTTTCTTATTTTACCTAAACTATCAACAATGAAGGTAACATAAATTGAGCCTTGCCATTCATCTTGTTCTTTTGGATATTGAAGATTTTTTTGCAAGTAGGACATGAAAGCGGTTTGTCCTCCAGGGAACTCAGCTTCTTTGTCTGGAATTGAATATACTTGTTGATTGTCCAATATGTCGGGTGTTGGTACACAAGTCGAGTCTTTAAATGGCAATTTTACTTCTTTTTCAAGTTTCACTATTTCTTGTCCACCAGCAGGAATACTTGTTTCGTGCTTTTTGTAGTTTGTATTCTCGACGATTATTGTCATTGGAGGACAACGAAAACCACCGGAAACATTTGATAATTCAAAATGTCCTGCTGTGTCGGTAGTTGTTTTACTCCATTCCTTACTTTTATTATAAACCGCCACACCTTGTATAGGACTTCCGGTTTCCTTGTCAATAACCGTCCCGGCAACTCGCTGATAACAATCGCAAGAAGTTAGAATAGTCAGTCCTATTAAAATTGTAGTTAATCTTGTCATTATGTCGTCATTGTCTATGGAAATTTAAGTTCAAGTTCGTTTACGTCTTTATCAACCTTTACCCATTCAACTCTTTTGTCTATGCCGGTTGGAACTTCGCTTGTAATCATAAATAACGGTGTCAAATAGAAAACTTCAACTGTCCGTTTGTTATAACCGAATGCTCCAACCTCTTGCATTTGAAATTCCACAGTCTTATAACTTAAGTGTCCGTTTTGATATAAAATTGTTTGTGTTCGCCAAACCCCTGTTGAAAATAAAAATTTCATTGGTCCGACAATTAAAATCATTATCAGAATTGCTGTTGGCAAAATAGTCCAAATGAATTTTCGACTTGTTGTCTTAATTTTAACAGCGTTCCAAATCAAAGTCAAAGGTGTTCCGATTAAAAGTCCGAAGCAAACGAATGACTTTAGTGTTTGGCTCTTTATGTCCAAACTTGTAAGGCTGTCCAATAGAAACAAAACAGCTGTCAAGCCGTAAATAATATTCAATATTTTGGTCGTTCTAGTCAAGTTGTTTTCGTCTTTTAAAATGCCCTATAACGGTTTCGGGCATGGCGAAGGTGGCGATTTCGGAGTACTTCACTATCAACCAAGCACAAACTTTGATAGTAGCACAAAGCTTGATTTATCGACTGAACCTCCACTTTCGGATAGGTGCTGTTATGTAGCGTTTTTCTTTGTCTGTTAAGCATCTCCATTTACCATAAATTCATAATATTGTCCGGTTGTCAAGTTGATTTTTAAGTTGAAATAACAGT